>CBIHMX010000001.1:0-33685 GCA_966211115.1 uncultured Gemmatimonadaceae bacterium
TGGCCGGCGTTCAGGAATCCGTGCGGACCGGCGTCGACGATCATCACGCTCGACTCGGGAGTCCAGCCGCTGCGGATCACGCAGGTGCCGCCGTCGGCAAACCGGCGCGCGGTCGTGTCCGGTACGTTGCGTCGCAATTCATATAATGAAGTGGCGCCAGCCGGCCCCAGCAGCCAGACCAGTTCCGCACCCGGGGGGTTGCCCACCGCGGCGAAGTCCTCGCGGCCGAACAGCGCCGCGCCTAACGAGAGCGGTGTCCGCGTGTCCTGTGCCGTCCGTTCATCGAGAAAGAGCAACCGCCCGCCGTCGTCATCACCCACCAGCGGCATCGTTCCATCGGGCCGCGTCAGCCACATCAGGTGCTCGAGCAGCCCCACCAGCGCGCGCTCGAGGCGCGGGCGCACGGTCATCCGTGCCCGTTCGGCCAGCACCAGGAAGTGGAGGTAGAAGTCGGTGGTGTAGCGGTGATACCACGTGGACTGCTCCACGTACGAACCGTCGGGCCGGACGTGCCGGTCCACCCAGTCGAGCAGGATAGCCGACCCGATGCGTTGCCACGACGACGCTTCACGAATCTGCGGCAGCGCGGTGCCGATGGCGAACAGGCCGAGCGCCTCGCCGGTGAGGTGCGTGTTCGGGCTGAACCACGTGGAGAGGTGCCGCTCGATATGCCGGCCGGCGATGGCGATGTGGCTGATGACGCGCAGGCGCAGTTCGGCGGGCATGCGGTCGTCGAGCAGCGCCAGCACCCAGAGCCAGGCGATCGACCGGAAGGACAGTTCGAGGCTGCTCGACCAGTGCACTCCGCGCTTGGGCGGGTTGGCGGCCAGCCAGCTGCCTAACAACTCGACGCAGCGATCTGCATAACGAGCGTCCTGCGTGCACCACCACGCCTGCCCGAGCGTCACCAGCGCCTGGTGCCGCCCGAGTTCCCACACCAGCTTGTGGTCACCCACCCGCGCCGGGTCGAGGAAGTCGATCTCGCTCCAGTGCGCGTCTGGCGCGCGCACCCGCGCCTGCGGCTCCATCCACCAGTCGATCGGGTCGGCGAGGACCAGCCCTCGATGGCCAAGCAGGTCGTACTGGTTGGCCAGCAACCGGTCGGCCCGTTCACGCAGGCGCGTGAGGTAGTTGGCGTCGAGGGTAGCGAGTGCATCCAGCGTGGCCTGGCGATCGTCGAACGCCGCAAAGAACGGCCCCGGCAGCCCGCGCGATGACGTCGTG
The DNA here is from genome assembly GCA_966211115.1 of uncultured Gemmatimonadaceae bacterium. GTDB lineage: Bacteria > Gemmatimonadota > Gemmatimonadetes > Gemmatimonadales > Gemmatimonadaceae > JABWBJ01. The sequence continues at coordinate 1,225 of CBIHMX010000001.1, forward strand.
TCCGCGACGAGCAGGCGGCGGGGATCGGGCTCACCAACGTCACCAATGCCGACGCGTTCCAGCCAGCGCGTGGCGCCCTGCCTCGCCCGATCGAGGAGCTCGGACGCGGAGCGCCCGCGCAGTTTGGCGAGTGAGGTGACCATTACGCCGGTGCGGTGGCGCGATGCGCCGCCATGTCCCGGTACAGGTGGACCCATTCGTCGCGGACGGCCGGCCAGGTATAACGCTCCAGGCAGGCCGCTCGCGCCGCCCTCGTCAGGCGCAACGCCAGACCCGGCTCCTCGAGCAGACGCAGTGACGCACGGGCCAGCGCGTCGTGATCGCCCGGCGGCACCAGCAAGCCCGTGTCCCCGTCCTTCACGATCCAGGGGATGCCGCCAGTTGACGTGCTCACGACCGGAACCCCGGCTGCCTGGGCCTCGATCAGCGACAGCGGCATGTTGTCGATATCGGGACTATTCAGGAGAATGTCGGCATCGTTCAGCAGCCTGGCCATCTCGTCAGGCGGAACACGCCCCGTGAACGTCACGTTCCGGAGGTTCAGTGACCTGACCAGCGCTTCGAGTTTCCCCCGTTCACGACCGTAACCCGCCACCGTCAGCGTGGCCTCGGGTATCCGCTCCTGCACCAGCGCGAACGCGCGGATCGAGCACGACACATTGTAGTGCACCTCGAAATTGCGATTGCTGAGGAACACCGGTCGAACCGTCGAACGTTCGCGGTACGGAAACGCATCGGCGTCGATGAAGTTGTGGATGGCAATCGTTTCGAGGCCGAACCGGGCAAAGACTTCTCGCAGGTAGCCAGAGGGCACCACGATCCGGTCGGCGAGCCGCGACAGCGGAATGGCGCTGCGCCAGTTGGCCAGGTGATCCTCTGCTTCACCACTGTGGTAGTTCAGCAACGCGGCGCGGCCAAAAAGGCGTGCCACAAGCATGGCCGGCACCGGACCAAGCAGGAACGCCCAATACGAAGGTGAAAAAGCGTGGACCACATCGAACTTGCGAACGCGCGACATGAGCAGGAACCAGTAGCCGATGGATGTGACGATAGTCCGGACGTACTTCACCCGCTGCAGTGCTCCGAGCGGCCCCGGAAGCCGCGGGTTCATCGGGAGAAACCCTACCTCGATGCCGGGTGTGCCGAGCAACCGATGATGAAGGCGCGCGAGTTGGACAGCCTGACCACCAAGGATGTCCATCGAAGGACCGGCCAGACACACCCGAACCGGGACCACGGAAGGTTCGGGAGCCCGTCGCGCTAAACCTGTCAGTGGTCGTTCCCGGGTTGCCGTACGCTCCGTCAACGCGTCCTCATTCGGTGCGGAAGTCATTGTGATATTAGCTTGTTACGCGCTGGCGACCCTCTGACTTCCCGTTCTCGGGAAGGGTCACGGACAACCACGCCCGGGCTTTCCCTTACCGAAACGTAGTCCCCAACATGGCATCGAGAGTTCTGGTTACCGGCGGCGCCGGGTTTATCGGTTCCCACCTGGTGCGGCGCCTGCTCGAAACCGGCCGGTCGGTTCGAGTGGTTGATAACCTCGCCACTGGCTTCCGGCACAACCTCGACGAGGTCGGCCCGGACATCGATTTCATCGAGGCAGACGTCAGCGATCCCTATGTCTGCTCCGAAGCCGTCGCGGGCGTCGATACCGTCTTCCATGTCGCGGCCCTGCCAAGTGTTCCGCGCTCAATGGCGGATCCAATCGGGACACATAACGCCAACGTCAACGCGACCCTCAACCTTCTCGAGGCATCGCGTCGAGCCTCCGTGCGGCGTTTTGTCTACTCGAGCTCGAGTTCGGCGTACGGCGATACGCCGGTTCTGCCCAAGGTGGAATCGATGGAGCCGCTCCCCCGGTCGCCTTATGCCGCAGCGAAGCTCTCCGGCGAGATGTATGCCCTCGCGTACGCTCGAGCCGGGCTCGTCGAGGCAGTTGCCCTCCGCTACTTCAATGTCTTTGGGCCGCGGCAGGACCCCAACGGACCGTACGCTGCGGTAGTGCCCCTCATCTTTCGGGCAATACTCACCGAAACGCCGATGACGATATTTGGGGACGGTCGGCAGACTAGGGATTTTACCTACGTCGACAACGTCGTCGACGCGAATGTACTCGCTGCCACCGGTCCGGGGGACAAGGTGAGCGGTCATGTGGTGAATGTTGGAACGGGAAATCGCATCTCGTTACTCGACCTCGTCGCGCTGGCGGAGGACATCACCGAACGGCGCGTTGAGGTCCGTCACCTCAGGGAAAGGGCCGGCGATGTGCGGGATTCCCAGGCGGGACTCGACCGGGCACGCGATGTGCTGAACTACCAGCCGCACGTCTCCATCCGCGACGGTATGGCGCGACTGTGGTCCTGGTATGCCGCGAATCCGTCAGCAGTCATTGCCGCCACGCCTGGATGACCGCACTCGAATCAGAAAACCGAACCAACACCGAGACCAGGTGGTCCTGGCCGGGCGAATTGTCGGCGCCCGCAGGTACCTCCACACTTCGCAGCGCCAAGTTGTGGGCACTCGGCCAGGCCAGGCGTGCTGGCGTGGTGCGGGCGGTCCGGGACAGCCACTGGCGAGGCCGGCGACTGCTGATTCTCGCCTATCACGGCCTGTCGCTGCGTGACGAACACGAATGGAGTCCCGAGCTCTACCTGCCCGTCGAAGCGTTGCGGGCACGGTTCGAAATCATACGCGACCAGGGCTACCAGGTCCTGCCGCTGAGCGAAGGCGTTCAGCGCCTGCGCGAAGGGTCCCTGCCACCGCGCGCCATCGCCCTCACGTTCGATGACGGCATGTGCGATTTCCTCGACCTCGGCGTTCCGCTCCTGCGCGAGTTCGGCTATCCAGCCACCGTGTACGTGACCACGTACTATGCGGAAAAACAGGTGCCGGTTTTTCGCGTGGCTTGCCGGTATTTCCTCTGGCGTGGGCGCGACCGGGTGATCAGCGGGAAGGACCTGACCGCCGATGGCGGAACGCTGAAGCTCACGACCCTCGACGACCGGGACGCAGTGCTGCAAGCCATCGAGGACCGCTTGACGAGTATGGACGGCGGCATCGACGAGGAGTCGGCAACCTTGCGACGGCTCGCGGACCGTGTCGGCGTGGATTACGACGAGTTCCTCAGGGACCGCCTGTTACGCGTGATGTCGCCTGACGAGATCCGTTCCCTGCCGCCGGAACTCATCGACGTGCAGCTCCATACACACCGCCATCGCGTGCCGCTACGGAAGGAATCCTTCGTTCGCGAGATTGAGGACAACCGTCGTGCCCTTGCGCTGTGGCGCCCGGGGAGCCATTTCGACGCGTTCTGTTATCCGAGCGGAGTGACCGACGCGCGCTTCCTGCCCTGGTTGCGCGAGCAGGAAATACAGAGCGGGGTGACCTGCAAGGTCGGGCTCGCGACCGATCGTTCGGATCCGCTCCTGCTGCCGCGATTCGTGGACACGTCGTTGCGCACGCGCGTGGAGTTCGAGTCGTGGCTCTCCGGATTCGGCAGCCTGCTACCGCGGCTCCCGCACGCGGGCCGTTACAAACCCGGACCCTTCAGCGACTGAGGCAGGAACTCAGAAAGCGGGTACCCGAATACCCATCGTCCGGCGGATGTAGATCCTGAGCGCCACGACACGGCCCGTCGCTGCGACCAGTGTCGCCGATGCGGTTCCGACCGCGCCATACCTTGGCGTAAGCAGCAAGGCCAGCCCGAGGTTCACGATGGCCGTCATGCCGATGATCCACGCTGCCTCTTTCTCGTGCGCCGTCATCGTCATGAGGTAGCCCGCAACCGCCCCCGAAATCCCGACGACCAGTTGGGCCAGGGTGAGGATAATCAGCACCTCGTGTCCTTCCGTCATGCCGTACAGCGAAAGCAGGAATGGGCCAAGGACGATCAGGCCGATCGCGATGGGGATCGAGACGCCAGCCGACAGCCACGTCACTGCGCGCACCAGCGACTGGAGTCGTCCCGGATCGCGGGTGTAGAGTTCGGCGATCATCGACATGGCGACGTACGTTACCGCCGACGAGGCGAGTGCCACTGGCAGCGTAAGCTGCGACGCGGCCGCGTACACTCCGGCTTGAGCCGTGGTGAGCATGGTTCCCACCACGATGACGTCAGCCTGCTGCGAGATGATCACCTGGCCGAGCGACACCGCGAAGAGCGGGTATGTGGTTCGGATCCCGGTCGTAGGTCGCCACCGCCGACCGCACAGCCTCCGGTACCGCGCGCTTCCGCCAGTACCGCGCCACGATCAGCGCCACGACGGCGCCCCCCAGGTTTGCCGCCACCGCCACCGACGTGGTGAGGCCCTCCTGGATCCGCACAATCACGACCATGATGATGCCGAACGCCGCCGGCCGCAGGAGATTCACCGGGAACTGCGCTTCTGCATAACGCTGGAAACCCTGCAGAATGGCGCCTTCGTAGAGGAGCAGCGTCAAGACGGGGAGCAGAGCGCACGCCACGATCAGCGCGTCAGGCAGCGAATGGTGCTTGCCAGCGAGGCCATCGCGGAAGAGCTGGATTCCGAGGACGCTGAGGATGGCAATCGCGACCGATACCGTGATCAACGCCGTGCGGCCCGCGCGGAGGTAACCCCGGAGCACGCCCCACTCCTCCGTGGCGGCGTACTTCCCGATGAATCGAACCGCCGTCACGTCGAGTTCCAGCTTGCCGAAGATCGTGGCAATCGCGAGCCAGCCCATGACAACGGCGTAGGTGCCGAAGGAGGCCTGTCCGAGGGCCTGGGAGAGCCCCATCTGCACGACCATGGAAATCGCGGCGCCGATGCCGCTGACCATGATCGTCTGCAGCGTCCCGCGCGCGACCTTGCCGCCCATCCTGTCCCGGGACAGGCGGGAGCGGATCATCTCCACGGCTTCCGTGAACGCTGACTTCTCGCGCGCGGTCACTTCTGTCGAGTGACGGCGAATGGTCCGCTGTCGGGAGCGGTTGATGGGGAACGCGCGATGAAACGGCGCACGTCGTAGGTCTCGTTGGCAAACACTTCGGGGAACTGCGCCGGTCTCGCTTCCACGTACTCCCGGAACTTCCGCTCCGAGCTTCGCTCGACATGCTCCAGCGGAATGACGACGTGCGTGATGCGCTGTCGATCCATTTCGGCGAGGACGTCTTCTGCCTCGCCATTTGGAATTCCCATCGAGGGCACTCCCGTTTCCAGCGTCAGCACGCGCGGATTGGTGAAGACGATTCGCATCCCCGATGAGTCTCCGGCTGTGCGTGCCCAGTCGAACAGCGCCATCGTGTCCGGGTCGCCGTAGAACGACCATCGAGCCGGCCGCCGCGCAACATGGATGGACGCGCCAATCGCCACCACCCCAACGAAGGTCAGGACGAACTTCGGCCAGTCGGCACGAAGACCGGCAGGCGCATAACGAGTACCCAGCCAGAGCAACCCGATCGTGACCCAGGCCATCACGAGCGGAATGAGTGGCCAGGCGTAGCGCGGCTCGTGTACGGGAGCGACCAGTAGCACGCAGATGTACGCCAGCGTGAAACAGGCGAGTGCGGACCGGTACTGGCGCCGCGCAAACACCACCAGACCAATGACCATGGGAATGGCCGCGACGAGGTGGTAGAAGTCGTCGGCGACGTTCACGTCGAACGGGTAGAGCGCCCCGGTGGCGAGGGCCACGACATACGTGGAAGCCAGCTTGGCGAACGAGAAGTTGCGTAATCCGTTTGCGATGCGGTCGTGGAACGGAATGCGGTCAAAGCCGATCCAGAGCACGAGCAGGAAGGCGACGGCCACCGCGGCCAGGGGAGCGAGCAACTTCCAGCGCCCATCGCGCTGGCGAAACCACGCAAACAGGAGCAACGCGGGCAGGACGGCGAGACCCGCCACCCGCACCGAAAGGACGGCCAGGCTCAAGACGCCGAGCGCCACGGCCTGGCGCCACCCAAAAGGACCCTCGGCATCTGCGACGAGCAGCATCATCCAGACCAGGAAGCAGAACAGCGGGTCCGAAAGCGCGGAGCTGTTTGCATACTGTGCCATCAGGGCAACCGGAGCCGCCGTGGTGGCCGCGATCCCAACGATCGGCTGACCGCGCCGCACAAAGTATATCCCTGTCGCAATTCCAAACGCTGCGACAAGCAGGGTCACCAGCGCCTTGGCCATGTCGAGACTGGTGCCGAAGACCGCCACAAATGGGGCCAGCACGAGCGGCCACCCGGGCGGCTGAAGGCTGGGCCCGACCAGATTCATTCTCGTGTAGATGTAACCGATGTCCTCGAACGCACGGCCTTCGGCGATTGCCTTCGCGTGAAGCAGGTAATGCGCATAATCCCCGTCGGTGGCAGCTGGCGGCTCGGACCACGTCGCCACCACGATCAACAGGAACGGCAGCAGCGCCGCCAGCAGCAGCCAGCGTACCTGTCGCGGCGTCGGTGACCATATGTCCTGCGTCATGAATTCGTGCTGGGGCCTAACTTCATCGCGACAGTTGAGAGGACCGTTGATTAAACGCGCTTCATGATGGCGAAACGACCCCCCGGATGGTAAGCCAACCCAGCCGTTTTGCGGCGGCGGCTTTACTCGTCCCGGCTACTGCGTTCATCGCCCTGATGACGCTACGACCCGCCGCCGGGCCGACGATCCCACTGCCGTTCGCTTGCATCTTCTGCGGCACGCTTGGAGGCGTCGATTTCCTCCTCAATACGGTGCTGTTTGTGCCCTTTGGATTGGCGATATACTGGCTGCTCGGCTCAAAGAGGGCGACGGTGGCGGCCGGATTCGCCTTCACCCTCGTCATCGAGGCGCTGCAGTGGCAGTTCATCCCGGGCCGCGATGCGTCGCTCGGTGACCTGGTCGCGAACACACTCGGCACCGTGGTCGGCGTGATGCTCGCCGTCCTCGGAAGTGCCGGACTGTATGCCATCGGGCGGCGAGCACGAATACTGGCGGCTTCGTTCGCCGTCTTCGGGTCGCTGGTGATCGTCGTGACCGGGTGGCTGCTGCAACCGGCTGGCGTTAGGCACGCGCTGGCCGTCCAGTGGAAGGCGTCCCGGCCGAACATGGACGACTTCGCGGGCGACGTACGGAAGGCGTTGGTCAACGGCACCAGGATATATCCGTTCCAGTGGATAGGACCCCGCGAATTCCTCGAGCCCGGGTCACTGACCGTTTCCGTGGAAGCGGACATCTCCCGAGGAGCCGCACCGACCGCCCGGCAATCGATCATCGTCCGGCTCGCCAACCGGTTCGAGGAGGGGTTTCTGCTGGGGCAATGGAAAGACGCCGTCATCGTTCGCTCGCATCAGGTAGCGGAAAAGCTCAGGTTCCGGTCCCTGCTCGTGGGGTTCGACGGAGTGCTGGAAGCGGAAGGCACGGCTGAATACATCACCATGAAGGCCACAAGCAATCCCCGCGCCATCTCGTTACTCCTGACGGAGGGCCGCGAAGCCACACGGTTGGACGTCCGCCGTTCCGTAGGGTTGGGCTGGACCCTCATCCTGCCGTGGGATGTAGCGGTCACCCCCCGGTGGTGGGTTGCCAATGCGGCATGGTTGGCTGCCCTGCTGCTGCCGGTTGGCTTTTTCACCTTCCGGTCCGGGCGTCATCGAAACGGCGCCGGTGTCGTGGTGGCCTCGTGGCCACTCCTTCTGACTGTCGGAACGCTCCTGATAACATCGCGAGTGTTCGGGCTGAGCAGTCCCGGTGTCGGAGAGTGGATCGGCGTCATCGCTGGAATCGTGGCGGGTGGCACGCTGGAAAAACTCATTCCCACACATCTGCCCGCGCCCTTGAATCCATCTGTCGTTGCGGGGACCATTCAATCGTGAGCAACCTTCTCATCGGCTTTACGGTCGCGCGAGAGATCCTCAAGAACGTCCTGCTCTGGGGCGCGCTGTTGGTGACCGCGATCGCGACGATCGACTGGCTGGTTCGTACGCGACGGGTCAGCCCGTTCGGTCCCGTCGCGCGGTTCTTTCGCGACCGGATCGACCCCCTTCTTGCGCCTCTCGAGCGGCGCGTCGTGCGCGCCGGCGGCCTGCCCGCCTCCGCGCCGTGGTGGGCACTCGGAGCAATCGTGGTCGGGGGAGTCCTGCTACTGGCCCTCGTCGATTTCCTCGGCGGGCTGCTCGTGGACATCGCCCGGGGGGTCGACGGAGGTCCAACCGGCATGATCGGCCTTGTGGTCTATTGGGCCTTTGCCCTGCTGCGACTCGCCATCATCGTCCGCGTGCTCGCGTCGTGGCTTCCGATGGGTCCGTATTCGCCGTGGGTGCGCTGGTCGTTCACGTTGACCGAGCCGATCCTCCGGCCTTTACGAGGCATCATTCCACCGATCCGTTCGATCGACATCACGCCGATCGTCGCGTTTTTCCTGATCGGCATCGTCGAAAGCCTCGTCCGCAACTGGTTAGGCTGATTTGCGGATCAGCGAACGCGCCGGCACCTTGCGGTTCGACGTCCGTGTCCAGCCCCGGGCATCAAAGGATGAGATCACCGGTGTCCATCAAGGCGCCCTCCGCGTGAGGCTGCGCGCGCCTCCGGTTGATGGGGCCGCCAACGACGCGCTGGTGATTTTCCTCGCTGGCGAACTCGGCCTTTCGCGCCGCGAAGTGCGCATCGTATCAGGACATGGATCACGGTCAAAGGTCGTGGAGATCGATGCAAAAGCTCGATCGGCCCTTGACCGGATCGCCTCTTCGACCTAACGATCCCCCATGATCCTCCTCGCCGGCGGAAACACCGCACTGCTCGAGGGACTTGCACAGGCGCTGGCCAACACCGGGCAGCGGGTCGCCGTCGCGCACTCGCTGGACGAAGCCGAGGAGCTGCAGGCTCAGCAGCCGTCCATCCTGACGGTGGTGGAGCGCGGATGGGTTTCCGAGACGGATCCCGCGCGATCGTTCGTTCGCGCGACGTTAGGTGGAGGCGGGGCGCTCGTCACGTACCGCGAAGCTGGTGACACGTCGCGCGCCCTCGTCGCCTCACTGGCACGCCACGTCCTGGCCGACCTCGTGCTGCCGCTCGAACGGAACCGCATGGTCGCCCTCGCGGAACATCTGTCGACCCGTGCCAGGGTCATTGGCCGCTCTCCCGAAATCACGCATCGGGACTCGCCGGCGACCTGAGACCGCTTCGGCGGACTATCAGCGTCCGAGGATGCTTTCCCGGATCCGCAGGTAATGCTTTCCGCCAACCGCCTTGGCCAGCTTCTTGGCATTCCACTGCGCCCATTGTGCCGTGCGAGTGACGGGTGAAGGTCCGACCAGCCTGGCGGCGTAATCCGGCGTACTCGCGCTGCGCAGCGTAAAGCGCCCCACGACCCGGCACCCGTCGACCAACCTTATCCTGGCTTCCGGCTCTGACGTGAACAGCGTCGTTATGCCGTTGGCGGCCGCCAGTTCGGCGACACGGCGGGAGTGATACCCGCCCGGCACGGACGCCACCGTCACGGCGTTCCCCAGGACGTCCTGCAGGTCTGACAGGCTTGTCCTCCACTCGGCGTCGATGTCGGCGGGCGGCAGTGCTGACATGCGAGGCGGGTGATTCCGGGAGTGGCTGCCGATGACGTGACCGCGATCCCGCAGCGCGCGCAGGTCGCGCCCGCTGAGAAACCCCGGCTTGTCGATGCGGCTCGTCGTCATGAACACGACGCCACGCCATCCGTGCTGTTCGAGCAGGTCGGCGGCGTGCGTGAGGTAGCCGACGCCGCCGTCGTCAAACGTGAGCACCACGCCCGGCACTCGCGCGTTGCCAGGCATGGATGCGGTGACGGGTACGCGCGCGTTGCTCAATGCTTCGAGGTGTGCCGCAAATCGCTCCACGCTGAGCTTGTAGGTCGCCGCCGCGGGGCCGGGGAAGCCACTTTCATCCCACCAGCGCTCGCGAACGACATCGTGATACTCAAGCGCGATCAGTGACACCAGGACTCCGCCGTGCACGTGTTTTCCACCGCCGCCAGGCGGTGAGCCATGGTTGTCCCCATTCGCGGGACGCCCGTCCGGTGACGTCGACGGGACGAACACCACCCTCGCAGAAACTCGTCAGCAACTCGCGGATGCCGTCGAGGTTGTCGAGCACCATCTGGTGCTGGATCCTGATGTGCGAGTCCCGTGCCTCATCATAGCTGGCGCGGAAGTAACCCAGAACAGGTCCGGTGTCGATGCCCTTGTCGATGCGCAGCACGGTCATACCGACGCGCTCCAGGTCGTTGGAAGCCAGCGCCCAGAAACACCCGTGCGCGTTCCGGTACTCCGGGCAGATACCTGGATGGAAGACCACCGTGCCGCACTGCGCCAGCGAGAAGACCTTGTCCGACAGGATGTTCTTGCATAACGCGATGATGAGGTCCGGCCGGGCATTCGCGATGAACGACCGGCTTTCGACCGAGTTCGGGGATGCAACATCCAGTCGTGGAGGCGATGGTGCCGGCGTCGGGTATTTTGCCTGCAGGTCGCCGAGCCGGCTGGCGAGCCACTCCGCATCCTGAGTCGCCAGCCGAAGCCGGTAGAAGAGCCGGAAGGCGAGAACATCCAGGAGCCTCACGGCACCAATCCGCCGCCATTCGCGACGAAGCCGACGCCAGAGGATCTGTCGCGGCTCGTGAATCACGACTATACCGGCGAGCGTCGCCCAACTCGCCAACCACCTCGAAACCCCGTCGACGTGCAGCGGGGCATCGTGGTGGGCCAGCAGCACAATACGCAGGCGCTCCTCACTGTTTGACCGGATCGTCATTTTTCCGAAAAGGGGTCAGACACCATTTACAGGGACGACGGAGACGGATGTACTTCCCGGAAAATGGAGGATCCTCCCGGGTGACCTGGCCACGTTGCGGGCGTCGTTCAGCGGGACCGCTTGCTCTGGATCTGCAGTCCCGTTATTCCTGAATACGACCGGTAGCGTCACCTCGGTGCCGCTACCGAAAAAAAACTGACCCGTGGCGATTTCAGGCAAATTGCGGCCACGTAAAACAACTCGCTAAAGCGCCAGCCCGGTGCTTACGCCTCGGGCAAATTTTGTATCCGGGATCCCGTTGACTAGAAACGACTTAGCCAGGAATCCATCCGCCTACCTGGACGCCCTCGACCGGCGCGTCCTGGTCTATGACGGAGCGATGGGCACGAGCATCCAGCGTTACAAACTGACCGCGGACGACTTCGGCGGCAAAGCCCTCGAAGGATGCAACGATCATCTCGTATTGACGCGCCCGGATGTCATCCGGGAAATCCACGAGTCGTTCATGGCAGCAGGGTGCGATGTACTGGAAACGTGCACGTTCCAGTCGACGCCCCGGCGCCTGGAAGAGTGGGGCCTGCTCGACAAGGCGCGCGACATCAACGTCCAGGCCGCCCGGCTCGCCCGTGAAGCCGCTGATCGTTATGCAACACCAGACCGTCCGCGATTCGTGGCTGGTTCGATCGGCCCGACCGGACTCCTTCCGTCCAGCAGCGACCCGGTCCTTTCCGATACCACGTACGAGGAACTGCTGGACCAGTATTACCAGCAGGCCAAGTACCTCGTCGAAGGCGGCGTGGACGTCCTGCTGGTCGAGACGGCGCAGGACATCCTCGAGGTGAAAGCCGCCCTCGCCGGGTTCGAAAAGCTCTTCGCGGAACTCGGCCGGCGCGTGCCGGTCCAGGCCCAGGTCACGCTCGACACCAGCGGCCGGATGTTGTTAGGCACGGACATCGCCAGTGCGATGACGACGCTGGAGTCGCTCCGCGTCGACGTCCTGGGGTTGAACTGCTCGACGGGCCCCGAGCACATGCGGGAACCGATCCGGTACCTCACCGAACACGCGACGCGCCCGGTGTCCTGCATCCCGAACGCGGGGCTGCCCCTCAACACGGGAACCGGCGACGCGGTCTACCCGCTCGAGCCGGAACCGATGGCCACGATGCTCGCCGAGTTCGTCCGCGACTTCGGCGTCAGGATCGTGGGCGGCTGCTGCGGCACGACTGCAGAGCACCTGCAAGCGGTGTGTCGCGAGATCGATGCCCTCGGGGTCAGGGCGGTCCCGCACACCCAGACTGATGGTCTCGAACGTCCTGATTCCCGATTCCCGATTCCCGATTCCCGGATCCCCGATTCCCGATTCCCGATTCCCGATTCCCGGATTCCCGAATCCCGTCGCCACGCGGTGCCCCGTCTGTCATCGGCAATGCGCGCCATCACCATGCGCCAGGATCCCGCCCCGCTCCTCGTCGGAGAACGGGTGAATTCGCAGGGTTCGCGCAAGGTGAAGCGCTTTCTCCTCGCCGATGACTACGACGGCATTCTCGACGTCGCCCGTGAACAGGCCGAGTCCGGCGCGCATGTCCTCGACGTGTGCGTCGCACTCACCGAGCGTGCCGACGAAGCCGAGCAGATGGCGAAGGTCGTGAAGCTGCTCTCGATGAGCGTCGAGTCGCCGCTGATGATCGACTCGACCGAGGCCGGCGTCATCGAAGCCGCGCTCGAGCACGTTCCCGGCCGCGCGATCATCAACTCCATCAACATGGAGAACGGCCGCAAGCGTATCGACGCGGTCGTGCCGCTGGCGAAGAAACACGGCGCGGCGCTCGTCGCGCTCACCCTCGACGAAGTCGGCATGGCGAAAACGCGTGATCGGAAGCTCGAGATCGCGAAGAAGATCCATGACATCGTCGTGAACGAGTACGGGCTCACATCAGGGGACCTGGTCTTCGACGCCTTGACCTTCACGCTGGCCACCGGCGACGCCGAATGGATCGAGTCGGCGAAGGAAACCATCGAGGGCATCCGGCTCATCAAGCGCGAACTGCCAGGCGTCTTCACCATCCTCGGCGTCTCCAACGTCAGCTTCGGCCTGTCGGCCGGGGCGCGCGCCGTGCTGAACTCGGTGTTCCTGCATCATTGTGTGCAGGCTGGACTGGACGCGGCGATCGTGAACCCCGCCCACGTCACGCCGTATGCCGAGATCCCGCCCGGCGAGCGCACGCTCGCGGACGATCTCGTCTTCAACAAGCGGCCGGACGCATTGCAGCGGTTCATCGAACACTTCACGCAGGCCGAAGGCGGCAGTGCAGCGGCCGAAGTGACGCGCGTGGATCCCACGATAGGCATGACGCCCGACCAACGCGTGCACTGGATGATCGTCCATCGCAAGAAGGATGGGATCGAGGAGTCGCTCGATGCCGCCGGCGTTCGCGAAGCTCCGGTCCGTGTCCTGAATGACGTCCTGCTCCCTGCGATGAAGGAGGTCGGCGACAAGTTCGGCGCCGGTGAACTGATCCTGCCATTCGTGCTGCAGTCGGCTGAAGTGATGAAGAAGGCCGTGAAGCACCTCGAGCAGTTCCTCGAACGTTCCGAGGGATACACGAAAGGCCGCGTGGTGCTCGCCACCGTGTACGGCGACGTCCACGACATCGGCAAGTCACTGGTCAACACGATCCTCTCCAACAACGGCTACACGGTATTCGACCTCGGCAAGCAGGTGCCGGTGAACACGATCATCGACAAGGCGATCGAAGTGAACGCCGATGCGATCGGCTTGTCGGCGCTCCTGGTAAGTACGTCGAAGCAGATGCCGATCTGCGTGCAGGAACTGGACAAGCGGGGGTTGAGCGTCCCCGTGCTGATCGGTGGCGCGGCAATCAACCGGCGGTTTGGCCGGCGTACGCTGTTCGTCGAGGGCGAGCGCGCCTACGGCCCGGGAGTGTTCTACTGCAAGGACGCCTTCGAGGGACTGGACACGGTCGAGGCGCTGATGGACGTGCCTAACCGCGCGACGCTGGTGAGGAAACTCGTCGACGAAGCACGCCGGGACGTGTTCCTCAACACTGCCATGGGCAAGGAGGATCGGGGGGGCACGACCGACACGCAGCGCAGTTCGGTCTCGGCTTCGAATCCCATTCCGTCGCCGCCCGCCTGGGGCGTGCGCGTGCTTCGCGACATCCCGCTCGATGAAGTCCTTGAACTCCTCGACCTGGATGAACTGTACCGGTTGCAATGGGGTGGTCGCGGTTCCGGCGAGGCGTACCAGGCATCGGTGCGCGACGTGTTCGCCCCCACGCTGGCCCGCTTGCGTGATGACGCGATGACCCGGGGCTGGCTCCAGCCGCAAGCCGTGTACGGGTACTTCCCCGTGCAGTCCGACGGGAACAGCGTGATCGTGTACGATCCAGCGGCGCTGGAGAGCGACGGAGGAGCGCGTCGCGAGGTGGCCCGTCTCTCGTTCCCCAGGCAGGAGGGTCGCGAGCGCCTTTGCCTGGCCGATTACTTCCGCTCGGTCGAATCAGGCGATGTCGACGTACTGCCCTTGCAGATCGTGACGGTCGGCGACGCCGCCGCGCGCCGGTTCGATGAGCTCCAGGCGGCCGGCGAGTACTCCGAGGCGTATTTCGTGCACGGCCTGGCCGTCGAGGCGGCGGAAGCCGTGGCCGAATGGCTGCATCGCCGGATTCGCAGCGAGCTTGGCGTGCCGGCCGGACGCGGCAAGCGCTACTCGTGGGGATATGGGGCCTGCCCCGACCTCGATGACCACGCGGTGGTCTTCCGGCTCCTACCGGCCGAATCTGCGTTAGGCATGTCGTTGACCAGCGCGTTCCAGCTCGTGCCGGAGCAGAGCACGGCCGCCATGATCGTCCATCACCCCGAAGCGAAGTATTACAGCATTCGCGGCGAAGGCTCCGCTGAAGTCGACCGCCAGAAGCGGGAAACGGTGGGAACGGCCGATTCCCGAATCCCGATTCCCGATTCCCGGTGACGGTGCGCTCGGCTCTTCTCGAACGCCTCCTGGATCCCGAAAGCGTCGTCGTCTTCGACGGCGCGATGGGAACGATGCTCTATGCCCGCGGCGTGTTCATCAACCAGTGTTACGATGAGCTCAATACGCGCGCGCCCGACCTCGTGCGGGCGGTGCACGCCGAATACGCGAAGGCCGGCGCCGAGGTCCTCGAGACCAACACGTTCGGGGCGAATCGTCCCAAGCTGACCCAGTACGGCCTCGAAGGGCAGGTGGCCACGTTCAACCGCGCCGCGGCGCAGCTGGCGCGCGACGTGGCCGGCGAGACCCACCTCGTCGCCGGAGCCATCGGACCGTTAGGCGTTCGCCTCGAACCGTTCGGGCCCACCAGCCTCGACGAGGCGCGAACCGCGTTCGCCGAACAGATGACCGCGCTCAGGGAAGGGGGCGCCGATCTCTTTATCATCGAGACGTTCGGTGACCTCGACGAGATCGCGCAGGCAGTGAAGGCGGCGCGCGACGTCGACCCGACCATGCCGGTCGTCGCACAGATGACCATCGGTACCGATGGTCGCACCCCGTTCGGCGCGTCGGCGGAAGACGTCGCCGGCTGGCTGGACGGACTCGGCGCCGACGTGATCGGGTTGAACTGCTCGGTCGGGCCACAGGGCATCCTCGAGGGCATCGAGCGCATGGTGCACGTCACGCGGCGGAAGCTGAGCGCGCAACCTAACGCCGGAATGCCGCGCGAGGTCGGCGGGCGCGCGATGTACATGGCCAGCGCCGAATACATGGCCACCTACGCCAGGCACCTCGTCCAGGCCGGCGCGCGGATCGTCGGCGGCTGCTGCGGGACGACCCCGGAACACATCCATGCCATTGCCGAAGGCGTCAGGCCGCTGGCACCCCGACTGGGACTGTACCGATCGAGAGGCCACGCGTCGCAGGCCATGGGAACGGCCGAGGCTCCGCCTGCCGGCCAGGACTCACCTGCGCGCGACTCACGAGTTGCGACTCACGAGTCACGCGCGGTCGAGTCCATTCCCTTCGCCGCTCGCTCGAGATGGGCGGCAAAGCTCGCAGCGCGGGAATTCGTGACATCGGTCGAGATCGTGCCCCCGCGCGGCGTGAATGCCGACCGGATGCTCGCTGACGTCGGGTTGCTCAAGGCGGCCGGCGTCGACGCGGTGAATGTTCCCGACGGTCCGCGCGCGCAGAGCCGCATGGGCGCGGTGATGACCAGCCTCCTCATCGAGCAGCGCGTCGGCATCGAGACCGTCACCCACTACTGCTGCCGCGACCGCAACCTGCTCGGGATGCTCAGCGACTTGCTGGGTGCGTCGGCGGTCGGGTTGCGCAACATCCTGCTCATCACCGGCGATCCGCCCAAGATGGGCCCGTACCCCGACGCGACGGCCGTCTTCGACATCGATTCCATCGGCCTTACGAACCTGGTGCGGCACCTGAACGAGGGACTCGACCCGGGCGGCAACCCGATCGGGGAGCCGACTCGTTATGCGATCGGCGTGGGCTGCAACCCCGCCGCGCTGGACCCGCAGATCGAGTTGAAGCGGTTCATGTACAAGGTCGAGGCTGGCGCCGAGTTCGCCGTGACGCAGCCGGTGTTCGACGTCGCCCAGCTCGAACGCTTCCTCCGGGAGATCGACAGCGTCCGCATTCCGGTGGTCGCCGGGATCTGGCCGCTCGTCTCGGCACGTAACGCCGAATTCCTCGCCAACGAGGTACCTGGCGTCGTGGTGCCGGAGGCCGTCCTGCACCGCATGCGACAGGCGAACGAGCGCTCAAAAGAACACGCGGTGGCCGAGGGCATCGCGATCGCCCGGGAAATGCTCAGCCAGGTCCGCGACACGGTGAGCGGGGTACAGGTTTCGGCGCCGTTCGGCAAGGTTGACCTCGCCCTTCAGGTGTTCGCCGGTACTTTGTAATTCGTTATGTTGTAAGAGTTTACCCAACAAAGCTCACAGTCGTCCTAGAGAACCACCCCCGGGGTCCGCCCCGGAACCGTGCACTGGGATTTGAGCATATTGCAACTCCGATCCCGGCACCTCGCTTCGATCTTTCGTTAGGCCTCTCACCGACCCGTTCGTCGACGGATGATCCTGCTCATCACGGCTGCAGTCGCATTTTCCCTGCTGGTGCTGGCGTGGGTCATATACCCTGCCGCCATGCGGCTCAGGGCGGGTTCGACTCGGGCCGAAGCCGTGGAAACGGGCGGGCCAGACGAACGCGTCGCGGTGATTCTTGCGACCCGCGATGATCCCGCATTTGCCGTGACGCGGGTGCAGAACCTGCGCGCGAACGACTATCCCGAGTCCCTGCTCCGTGTCGTGGTCGGCGTTGATGTCAATTCGATGTTTCCACTCGACGCCTATCGGCAGGTGCTGGCCGGTCTCGCCGACGTCGTTCCGGGTGATGCGGGTGGCGGCAAGGCGTTGACCCTGAACGCTGCCGTGCGCACCGCGACTGGCGCAGACGTGCTGGTGTTTGCCGACGTTGGCCAGGAGTTCAATCGAGAAGCGATCGGGATTCTCGTCGCTGCCCTGCGTGACGGCACACGCGGGGCCGCCACCGGCCGCTATACGCACGGTCGTCAGGATGGCATCATGTCCGCCTACGCCGACCTCGAGGCGCTGATTCGATCGGGGCAATCAGCTGGCCGCAGCGTGGTTTCGGCAACCGGCGCGATCCTCGCCCTCAGGCCGGCACTCTGGAAGGACATGCCGGCCGGCCTCATTTGCGACGACCTCTTCACCGGACTCTCCGTCGTCAGGCAGGGATCGCGCGTCGTGTTCTGCCCCGAAGCCGTGGCGTACGACCCGCGCACCTTCACGCGCGACCAGCAGTTCGCGCGGCGCGTGCGCACGCTCACGGGGCTGATCCAGTACTGCATGATTGCCCCCGCCGCGCTGTTCCCATGGAGCAACCCGGTCTGGGGGCACTTCTTCATCCACAAGATCCTGCGATTGCTCACGCCGCTGTTGTTCGCCGTCGCTGTGGTCTCGGCCGGCGCCTGGCTCGTTCCCCGCGCACCCTTCGTGGTGATCGGCGCGGTAGCGGCGGCGGCAGGTATCGCCGGGGCGATCTGGCTGTTTTCTCCCGAGAAGTTCCGGAAGCTGCGCGACCACGTCATCTGGGCGTTCCGCCTCATGCTCGTGCCGATCCTCGCGATTGCCAATGGCATTCGCGGTCGCTGGTCCGTCTGGGGCCCCACGCCCCAGGTGCGCGCTACCCCGCACCCGGGCGCCTGACGATGTGTGGCATCTGCGGCGTGGCATTCCCGGCTGGTTCGAACCGGCGGCTGGATCGTGCGCTGATCGAACGCATGAACAGCACCATCGCCCATCGGGGTCCGGACGGTGAAGGCATCTTCGTGCAGGACGGCATCGGCCTCGGTCATCGGCGGCTGAGCATTGTCGACGTCGCCCTGGGCGCGCAGCCCATGTCGGTCCGGGATGGCGCCGTCCAGATGATCTACAATGGGGAGATCTACAACCACCCGACGCTGATGCCGGAGCTCAAGGCCGCCGGCGTGCAGTACCGGACGCGTTCGGACACCGAGACCATCCTGCACCTCTACGAACGCGACGGGCGGGAGATGCCGAGGCACCTGCGC
This sequence comes from uncultured Gemmatimonadaceae bacterium, assembly GCA_966211115.1. Classification (GTDB taxonomy): domain Bacteria; phylum Gemmatimonadota; class Gemmatimonadetes; order Gemmatimonadales; family Gemmatimonadaceae; genus JABWBJ01. The sequence goes on from CBIHMX010000001.1 coordinate 19,544, forward strand.
GGCATGTTCGCGTTCGCGATCTGGGACGCCCGTTCGCGCGAGTTGCTACTGGCACGCGACCGACTCGGCGTGAAGCCCCTGTACTACGTCCACACCGATGACGGCTCGCTCTTCTTCGCGTCGGAGATCAAGGCGTTGCTGGCCGGTGGCGCGGTGCAACCGTCGCTCAACCTCGCTGCGTTCCCGGATTACCTCGCCAACCACGGCACCTGCGGCGAGGACACGCTCTTCGAGGGCGTGAAACGACTTCCCCCGGGCCACACGCTCGTCTGGAAGGACGGCCGCATCCGGATCGACCGCTACTGGTCATTGAGCTTCAACCCGTCCGCCATCGACCAGCGCGCCGATCGCGTCCTCATCGACGAGTACCGGGAACGTTTCCGCGAGTCAGTGCGGCTCCGCCTGATGGCCGACGTCCCGTTAGGCATGTTCCTGTCCGGCGGTATCGATTCGGCGTCGATAACGGCCATGATGAGCACGCTCGTGAACGACCCAATCAGGACCTTCTCGGTGGCCTTTGCCGAGCGAGAGGCGAACGAGCTGGCGTACGCGCGGCTGGTGGCGTCGAGGTACCGGACGGACCATCACGAGATCGTCGTCACGCCCGAGCAGTTCTTCGGGGCCCTGCCCACGCTCGTCTGGCACGAAGACGAGCCGATTGCCCATCCCTCCAGCATCGCCCTCAACTTCGTGTCCCGCCTGGCCGCCGAGCGGGTGAAGGTCGTGCTCACCGGCGAGGGAAGCGACGAAACGTTAGGCGGCTATGGCCGGTACCGTTACACCATCTGGAACCTCATGCTCGGCCGCACAGCGCGGGCCGTCACCGGGTCCGCCGGTCACCGACTCGGCTCCGCGATCGTCGAACGGTTGCCGCGTGGTTCGCGGTGGCAGGCACGGCTCCGACGGACCGCACTGAGCCGGCCCGCGACGCTCGACGACCTGTACTTCGACAACTTTGCCGTCTTCGACCGGCGCGCGATCCGCGCGCTCCTGGCCCCCGCCCATCGCGAGACGCTCGGCCACATCGATCCGTATGCCGTCGCACACGAACTGCTGCGCACGACCGATGCCGGATCCACGCTCAACCAGTTGCTCCACGTCGACCTGTTCACCTACCTGCACGAGCTGCTGATGAAGCAGGACCAGATGAGCATGGCCGCGTCGATCGAGAGTCGCGTGCCGTTCCTGGATCATCCGCTCATCGAGTTCACGGCCACGTTGCCCGAACGGCTCAAGCTGCGAGGCGGCACGACCAAGTATGTCCTGCGCGAGGCAATGCGCGACTTTCTCCCGCCCGAGATCCTCTCCCGCAGCAAGATGGGGTTTCCGGTGCCGGTGGGGCGCTGGTTCCGCGAGGCGTACGCCGGTTGGTTGAACGAGTTCGTCCTGGGAGAGCGCGCCAACGCCCGCGGCCTCTTCGATCCAGCGGCCACGCGCACGCTCGTGGCCGAACATGCGTCGCGCGAGCGCGACCACACCGAGCGGTTGTGGGCGCTCGTCAACGTCGAGCTCTGGCACCGCATCTTCGTCGACGGCGAGTCGCCGGAGGACGTCGGCCTGACCGCGCCGGCCCTCGCAGCCGCCGCCCGTTAGTGCACCTGCTCTGGCTGAAGACGGAGCTGCTCCACCCGATCGACAAGGGTGGACGCATCCGGACCTACAGCATGCTGCGCGCCCTGAAGCGGCGCCACCAGGTCACGTACCTCACGCTCGATAATGGGCTGGCGGCACCTGACGCGGCGGCCAGGGCCCTGGAATACTGTCACGAACTGATTCGCATTCCCTTCGTCGAAGCCCCGCGCGGCTCGCCGCGGTTCTGGATGGAACTGGCCGCCAACCTCGGGTCGTCGCTGCCTTACGCGGTATCGAAGTATCGATCGGACGCGATGCGTCGCGCCATCGAAGACGCCGTGCGCACCCGGGCCATCGACGTCGTGGTCTGCGATTTCCTGTTTCCGAGCCAGAACGTTCCCGATCGGCTGCCCTGCCGAACGGTACTCTTCCAGCACAACGTCGAGGCGGCGATCTGGAAGCGACACGCGGACGTCCGCACGAGCGCACCGGGAAAGGCGTACTTTCGCGAGCAGTGGCGGCGCATGGCCCGCTTCGAACGGCAGGAGTGCCGCCGCTTCGACCAGGTCGTGGCCGTGTCCCGAACCGACGCGGCGGCCATCGAACGGGAGTACGGTCTCGAGAACGTCGCGGACGTCCCGACCGGAGTGGACATCGACTACTTCCGTCCGGCAGGCCGGGCGCCCCTCGAACCGCACAACCTGGTGTTCACGGGATCGATGGACTGGATGCCTAACGAAGACGGGATCAACTGGTTCGTCGAAGACGTCCTGCCACGGATCCACGACCGGCTGCCCGACGTCACCCTGACCGTCGTGGGTCGCAACCCCCCGGCCGCGATCCGGGCGCTCGCGGCCCGCGACCCCCGCCTTCGCGTGACCGGTTCGGTGCCTGACGTGCGTCCCTACATGGAAGCCGCCCCGGTCTTCGTGGTTCCCTTGAGGGTCGGTGGCGGAACACGGCTCAAGATCTTCGAGGCCCTGGCGATGGAGCGCGCGCTCGTCTCTACCACGATCGGCGCCGAAGGGCTTCCGCTGGTGGACGGACAGCACGCCCGCATCGCCGACCGTGCCGAAGATTTTGCCCGGCAGGTCATCGATCTCCTCAGCGAGCCCGCGCGCGCGGCACGTATGGGGCAGTCAGGCGCCGCGTACGTCCGCGAACGGTTCGGTTGGGATGGCGTCGCCGAGACGTTTGCCGCGCTGGTGACGGCGCCCGTCCCGCGCGGCGCTGCGCTGGCGTCGCGCTGACTAGCGCCCGATCCGGCGCTTCACGTCAATCACGGTGAGCCCGCCGAGGGCATTCACGGTATGTACGCCGGTCAGCCCTGGTTGCCACTGCGGAAGCAACCGGGCCACAGTCGCTTCCTCGTAGTGGTGCTCGTCGAGCCGGACGATGCGCTGGATGTTGGTTGCTGACCCATAACCGCCTGACGAGTCCTGCGACGGGCGGTACCAGGCGCCGCCCCGCTGAAAGAGAGCACCCGCCGGACGCGCAGTGCGAACGTCGGACACCACCGGGTTCAGGCGGTGTGGCGTCCACGGGCCGATCGGCGATGGGGCGTGGAACAGGTGAAGTTCATCCCAATACGACGCACCGGGCACGGGACTGTTGGCGAACATCCACCACGTTCCGCCGATCTCGGCCAGCGTGCAGTCGGCGAGGGGAATGTCCTTCATGAGCACCTGCTCGAGCGTCCACTCGTAAGGCGCCCTGATTCCGCGGTACAGCTCCACCCGGTGCTCATCGACCGATTCCGGAATCATGTACGAGTCGCCGCGCCAGCTGAACACGAACGGATACGAAAGGTGGTATCCGGGATTCAGCACGACCTGCGGTTCACCGACCGGGCCATCGGGACCGAGTTCGAGGGCCGAGATCACCCCGCGGTTGGTTGCATACCGGTAGTCCTCGAAGAGGACGTATTCGGCCCCGCCCACACGCATGGGAAACGGATCCGCCCAGTACTGGCCGGCCGGCGGCAGCAGTTTCCGGAAGCGGAAGGGCGACAGGTCCGGTTCGCGATTGTCGTCAGGCGCTCCGGCGCGCCGGCGCCAGGCAAGGTACCACTGCTCCTTCGACGTCAGCGATTGCCACTTCGCGTGAAGGCGCCGCGCGGCCAGACCGGGCAACGCCGCCAGCATGTCGGCATTTCGTGGTACGACGTACAACCGATGGCCGTAGGCGGACGGCGGCGCGGGCTCTTTCGCGGGCAAAAGTCCCAGCTGGACCCGCCGCATCGCGCGGGCAAGAAAGTCCGCGCTCTTCCAGTAGATCTCCACCCGGCTCCGCGCCACCGAGTAGATGTTCGTTGCGCCCCATGACCGGTACAGCACTTCCCCGTCGTCGAGCGACTCGGTCAACCGCTGGAGGATCGTTCCTGTTATCGGCTCCGCTTCCATCACCTCCCAGAAGCAGGGCGGACCTCCTCGATACCGCGTGTTGTCGCCATGATGGTACGACCACACCCCATAACGAGCGGCGGAAAGAATGCCTCCCTTGAGGATCCGGAAGCCCAGCCTGACCAGGACGTCCAGGCGCGCCTGCCGAACGACAGTCACGTCGGCGTCGAGGAGTTCATCGGATGACTGGGTCTGCTTCGGCATTACGTCCACCGTGCGGACGCCATCCAGGAGCGCCGAGATATCCCGCTCCGCGAACGGGTCGGGCTCCGCCCTGTACTTTCGGGAGTCGAATCGCTGGTACAGCGCAAAAAGCAGTTGCCGTCGATTCCTCCAGTATGACGCGACCCGTGATCGCTTCGGTGGTGGAGGCGTCGCATTGCGGACAATCAGGTGAAATTCACCCGCTCCCGAGTCGACGATCTGTCGTAAGGCACGTTCGACCCATGCCGGCTGAGTGAACGAATCGACCAGCAGTCCCACGCGAAGTGGACCGACCGGTCCTTCGGGGGTCTCGGCGTCTGCGTCAGGCATCGGCGGACGCAAAATATGCCCTGCTCATCGAGGCATGCAACGCACGGGAACAATGTCTTAACCGCGGTTGTTGGCTAGACTATCGTTGGAACTGGCCAAAACTGCGGAGGTCAATCGATGGGCTTCACATCAGGAAAGTCTGTCTGGCTGATACGAAAACACCACCGGCCGCCGGCGCCAGCGCGGATTACCACTCGGTGAACTCCAGATCGCCCTGGACCTCTCCCGCCCGGAACACATCATGCTTGACCTCACTTCGGCCCGGCTCTGCGTGGTCGACGTGGGATGCGGCATCGGACAGCTCTTCGTGGCGAAGGGCCATGAAATCCCGCCCGGCGTCAGGCGGTACGCATTCGACGTCGATGCGGCCGCCATTGCTTACGCGAAGGAGAGGTGGCCGCAGCAGGCCGAATTCGCCGTGGCACCAGCCGAGAGACTGCCGCTGAAGGATGATTCGGTCGATTTTTACGTGGCGAGGGTGGCATTGCAGGTCGCGCACATCCCGTCGGTTCTTCAGGAAGCGGCGCGGGTGCTCATTCCCGGTGGTCGCTTGTGGATCACGCCGCATCCGCTGTCGATGACGCTGGACGAGATCGGCACCGCGGTGCGCAAACTCAAGGTGAAAGAAGCTCGTCATCGGTCGATCGTGCTGGTGAACGGGCTCGTCTTTCAGCTGACTGGACGGCGGTCACGGATTCTTGGCGTCACCAGCGCGTGGCAGGGCGAACGGGGGATGCGCCGCGAACTCGCGGCCGACTTCCGGGACGTGCAGGTTACTTCCAGCAGGCGACACTTTCTGATCGAGGCCATTCGTCGATGATCCACCAGGTCGCGTGAGCCAGGTTGAGGGAATTCCGGAGACCGTCGGGGCACTGACCAGCCTGACGCCTGACGAGGCAATGTTTCAAGACGCCGTCGCGGCCTTCGCCGAGAACGAGGTCCGCCCGCGCGTGAATGCGATGGAGAAGGCGGCGCACCTCGACCCGGCGCTCATCCGCGCCGCCTTCGACCTCGGCCTCATGGGCATCGAAGTGGACGAACGGTTCGGCGGCGCATCAGGCTCGCTCATGATGGTGACCATCGCCGTCGAGGCGATCAGCCGTGTGGACGCGTCGGCGGCGATCATCATCGACGTCCAGAACACACTGGTGAACTACCCGATCGCCCGGAACGGCAACGAGGAGCAGAAGCAGCAGTATCTCACGCGGCTGACGTCGAACACCGTCGGTGCCTACGCGTTGTCCGAACCCGGTTCTGGCTCCGACGCGTTTGGCCTGGCGACGCGCGCCGAACGACGCGGCGACACCTGGGTGCTGAATGGCCGGAAGATGTGGATCACGAACGGCGCCGAGGCCGAAATCTTCGTGGTCTTTGCGAACGCTGATCCCGCTGCCGGGCATCGCGGCATTACGGCGTTCATCGTCGAGAAGGGTTTTCCGGGCTTTGCCGTCGGACGCAAGGAGGACAAGCTCGGCATCCGCGCCTCGAGCACGACCGAGTTGATCCTCGACAACTGCGAAGTCCCCTCGGCCAATGTGCTTGGTCCGGCTGGACAGGGGTACAAGATCGCGATCGACACGCTGAACGGCGGCCGGATCGGTATCGGAGCGCAGATGATCGGCGTCGCGCGTGGCGCCCTCGACGCGGCCATCGGGTACGTCAAGGAAAGACAAGCATTCGGGAAGAGCATTGCCGAATTTCAGGGGATCCAGTTCCAGTTGGCGCAGGCAGCGACCGAGCTGGAGGCGGCACGCCTCCTCGTTTACAACGCGGCCAGGCTTCGCGACACCGGGCGGGACGTGATGAAGGAAGGGGCCATGGCCAAGTTGTTTTCGTCCCAGGTGTGCGAACGCGTTACGTCGCTCTGCGTCGAACTCTTCGGTGGCTACGGGTACACGAAGGACTTCCCAGTCGAGAAGTTCTACCGGGACGCCAAGATCGGCACCATTTACGAAGGCACGTCGAACATGCAGTTGCACACGATCGCCAAGCAGATCCTCAAGTAACTGGGGTCAGCCCCCGAGCCGGTTAGTTCGGGGTCAGACACGGGGTCAGACCCCGGGTCTGACCCCGGGTCTGACCCCGAACTTGGGTTTGACCTTGTTCTGACCACGGAGTAGCCGGTGAAACTGATCGCCCTATCCCTGCTTTTCGCTGCCTCGGCCTCGACGAGCAGCGCCGCCCAGATCACTACGCAGGAATACGAGCAGCGACGGGCAACCCTCGCGTCGCGGCTTCCCGATGGCCTGTTCGTCATCCGCGGCTCCGAATCTCCGGTGCAGGATTACCTCGCGTTCTACCAGAACAACGGGTTCCTGTACCTCACGGGTTATCGGGAGCCTGACGCGGCGCTGGTGCTGCAGAAGCGTGGCGGCCAGGCACAGTGGACGATGTTCGTGCAGATCAAGGTGCCGGCGCAGGAAGTCTGGTCCGGTCGTCGTTACGGTCCGGACTCGGCGGCGAAGGCAACCGGCATCGCGACGCGTCCGATCGCAGAGTTCGAGCCGCTCGTCGACTCGCTCCTCGAGGCGTCACCGCGGCTCTCGTTCCACGCCGACATCGCCGAAGGTGGGGACACGCTCAACAACGACCATCGCTTCATCGATGAGCTGCGTCGCAAGCACTCGGGCCTTCAGGTTGCGGATGCAAACGACTTCGTAACCGCGATGCGTTCGAAGAAAAGCGCGGCCGAGATGGACCTGATCCAGCGCGCCGCTGCCATCAGCATGGAGGCGCACGCCGAAGCGGCGCGCGTGCTGGAACCGGGCATGAACGAGTTCGAGATCCAGGCCCTGCTCGAATACACGTTCCGTCGATATGGCGCTGACCGTCCGGCGTATGCCTCCATCGTCGGCTCCGGCCCGAACAGCACCGTGCTGCACTACAACCGCGATGACCGCTATATGCGGGCCGGCGATCTGCTGCTGATCGACGCCGCCGCGTCGTTCGGTGGATATGCGGCCGACGTGACTCGCACCTTCCCGGTGAGCGGCACGTTCACGCCGGAGCAGCGGCAGGTGTACCAGATCGTTCGCGACGCACAGGCGGCAGCCGAGCGGACCGCGAAGCCGGGTGTACGCTGGGCAGACGTGAGTCGAGCCGCTTCGGCGGTGATCGCCGAAGGGCTGGCGAAGATCGGCCTGATCGATTCCGCGACCGCGACCTACGCCTGCGATTCACGCAGTGGCCGTTGTTCACAGGCGTCCCTTTACTACATGCACGGACTCGGCCACGGTATCGGCCTGGCGGTTCACGATCCCGACCAGAAGGACGGCGACGGCATCGGCATCGGCAGCGCGTACAGCATCGAGCCGGGCATCTACGTGCGGCAGGAACTGCTCGACATCATCCCGAAGGAAGGCAACGAGGCATTCATTGCCCGCATCGCTCCCGCCGTGCGCAAGTTCGCCAATACCGGCGTGCGGATCGAGGACAACTATGTGGTGACGGAACAGGGGGTGAAGTGGATCTCGTGCGTCGCCCGCGAAGCGGACGAAGTCGAGGCCCTGATGCGCGAGCCTGTGAAGGGCCCCGCGGTGCGCGACGCCGACAAGGTTGCCTGGTACGGCGCAGCCGTCGTCGACGCGAAAGTCGCAAAGCCGAATGCCGCTGCGGAACCGAAGGCCTGCAATCCGAGGATGTGAGAGTGGAAAACCCTCTGCTCGCCGATCTCCGCCGGATTCATGAAGGCAACGCGTGGCATGGTCCGTCGGTGCTCGACGCGCTCGATGGCGTCACGGCCGAGCAGGCCGCGCGGCGACCGTTGGCCGATGCCCACTCGATCTACGAGCTGACGCACCACATCGCCGCGTGGATGGGTGAGGTGGTCCGGCGCCTGCAGGGGAACAAGCCTGGCATGCCGGCGGAAGGGGATTTCCCGCCCCCCGACACCAGGATCGATGAGGCGGCCTGGACACAGGTGCGGTCCCTGCTCGAGCGTCGTCAGGCAGAATTGCTCGAGGCGGTGTCCACGTTCGATGCCGCGAGACTCGACGAGCCGGTGAATCCGAAGAACAAGGGTGCAGACGGACCGGTCACGTACCGCGCCCTGCTCAGCGGTCTCGCACAGCATAGCGCCTACCATGCGGGACAGATCGTGGTGCTGAAGAAAGGTGTCTGACCCCGCAGTTACTTGACGATCATCCACCTCGCAGGATGCCGTTGCGGATCCTGATGGCCTTCGGCGAGGCATTCCGGTCGAACTGCACCGTCTCCACGGTTCGTAACCGGTTCCGCACCGGAAGGTTCAGCGTCAATTCCTGGTTGCCGCGGAGCACCACCAGCGGAACCGTCTGGCCTTCACCGCTGCGTGCATAACGAGCGCGGTACTTGGTGCCGAATTCCGGGTCCGCGACGTCGATGTCACCCACGCGGCGGAGGTAATCCCCGAGCTCGACGCCCGCGGCTTTCGCGGCGCCATCGGGTTCGATCTCCATCACCACGATGCCGGCCGAGTCGACGTTCGTCGCTACGCCGATCCACGGTTCGCGAATCGAGTCCACGTTCATCCGCAGGCCCGCCAGCGGGAGCAGCGTCGACCACGGGAACACCTCGCGGCCGTCGACATAGCGCGTGTTGAAGTCCGCCAGTGACCGTCCGGCCGCCCGCTGCACCGCACCCCAGCAGTCCTGCGACGTGAAGCCGCGCCCATTCGACTTGAACGTCTGCGCGTACACGTCGCGCATGACCGTATCGAGGGAACGGGCGTTGTCGCTGGCGTCACGGATCAGGATGTCCAGCGCCAGGCCCGCCAGCGACCCCTCGGGGTAATAGATGTAGTGCGTACCGTCGGTCGGCCGGATCCAGGCCGACAGCGAGGCGTCTTCGAGAGCGACGTTAGGCGCCAGGTCGACTTCACTGATCTTTCCCGTGACCAGGCCCAGGAACTGCGACGAGTCGATGACGCCACCTCGTACCTGCGCCACGTCCGCGTAGTAATCGGTAATGCCTTCGCTCACCCAGAGCCATGGAGTGGGCTGGGCACGATCATACCGGTACGGCACCATCTCCGCCGGCCGCATCCGCTTCACATTCCAGAGATGGAAGATCTCGTGGGCGGTGATCGACGGCAGGAACTCGTGATCGACGATGAACGGCGAGTAGATCCCGAGGTGGGAGTTCTGGTGCTCGAGCGCGGCCGCGCCGGCCATGGTCGAGTCGAACAGGATCAGGGTCGTGTACGCCGTGACCGGCATCTCGCCGAACACCTCGACCATGGGCGGGACCATCTTTCGCACCTGCGTCCAGAAGCGCTCACGGGCGGCACCGCTCATGATGCCGCGTGGATACGTCACCGTGTGAAAGGTCGTCTCGCCAATGCGTGTACTGTCCACCTCGAGCGGCCCCACGAAAAACGGCATGTCCACCAGGTCGTGGTAGTTGCGCGCCGCGTACGTCCCGCGCGCCGACCCCGGCGTCATGCCGGTCGCGATGCGCCAGTCGGACTCGGTGGTTACCGTGACCGTGGCGGCAAAATCGGTCGGCCGTCCATCGGGATAAGGCAGCAGGTTCGTGCCGTTGAAAAAGGCGAAGTCGCTGGTTGCCCACGACATCGCGTTGTCCATCGAATCCGCCGAGTACGAAAAGGACAGCGTGATGCTTCGCGCACCGTTCGGCATGATGCGCCACGTGTCCTGGTCGCTCTTGTCCCAGCGTGGCGTCCCGCCTTCGCCGGTGACGGCCAGGCCCGTGACCTTCCGCATGTAGTCGGAGATTTCGTAGGCACCAGGCGTCCACGCCGGCAGTGACAGCAGCACAGCATCGTTGCCGCCGACGCCGAACGTCATGCTCACGCGCAGACTCCTGGTGGCAGCGGTGCTGCGGTCGAACGTCACGCCGTAGCGGACGTTCGTGATCGGTGCGGACACGGCGGCTGCAGGCGCTGCGCCGCTGCGCTGCGCGCCAGCTCCGGCACTTGCACACGCAGCCGAGGCAAGCACGAGCGGGAGAATTCGGCGAATCACGAGTGTGGGGGTGGTAGTGGTCTCAAGTCTAACACCAGGACGCCGCACGGGATCGTTCGAACTCTGGCGTGCCATTGATTGATGACCCGACCCGCATGCATACTCGTTTCCAGTCAACGTCCTCATGCTCTACCACCAGGAAGAACGTCGCCTCGTCCATGCAGTCCCGTGATGTACCGCAAATCCATTCCATGACACCTCTCCATGCGATCCGGCTGGCCATGATGGGCGGAGTACTGCTCTTCGGAGGCGTTTCCTGGTTCCTGCATCGCACTCCGGATTGGACACCCGCCGATCCCGCCGTCGTCGCTCAACTGGCGACGGTTGGACGCGTCATGTGGCTGGTCGCGGGAATCGGTCTCGTCATTCTGTTCTTCCGCTTTCGGGACGCGGCCAATCCCGGACAGGCGAGCACGCTGGCCATCCTGGCCTGGGCGTTAGGCGAATCGGTGGCGCTGTTCGGCGGCGTGGTCTTCTTCCTCACCGCCGCCGCGGCGTGGTACGTCGCCGGTGTCGTCGCGCTCACCATAGCCTTCGTGGCCTTCCCGCCGCCGGTGAACCGGTGATGCGCGTAGCGGCCCTGCTTCCGGCCGCGACCGACATCGTGATCGCGCTCGGCGCCGGCGACCGGCTCGTCGCGGCCACTCACGCCTGCACATTGCCGCCGCAATTGGCCGGCGTTCCGCGCGTCACGCGAAGCCGCATCGGAACGGCCAGCGCAGCAGCCGTTGATGCCCAGGTGAGCGCGCTGTCCGAGGCCGGTGCCGCGCTGTTCGATCTCGACGAAGCGGCGCTCGCCGCCACCAGGCCTGACATCATCCTCACGCAGGCGGTCTGCGATGTGTGCGCCGTCCGTGAAGCGGATGCGCGCGCCGCGGCGTCGCGGATGCAGCCACAGCCCCGACTCACGACCCTCGGTGCCAGCACGGTCGACGGAATCTTCGGGGACATCAGCGCCGTTGGTTCCGCCCTCGAGATCGATGACACGGACGAACTCGTGCTCGGGCTTCGGTCGCGCATGGCGCGTGTGCATCGAACTCTCAAGGCGGCCCAGGCGCCACGACCACGCGTACTCGTGCTCGAGTGGACCGACCCGCCATTCAGCGCCGGCCACTGGGTACCGGACATGGTGCGCCGCGCCGGCGGCGTCGAGACGTTAGGCACGTCAGGCGAGGTCTCGCAGCGTGTGACCGTCAGCAACGCCAGGGAAACCGGACCTGACATCGTGATCGTTGCGCCCTGCGGCTACACGCTCGAAGAAGCCGTGGAGGAAGCACGAAGCCTCCGGGCCCACGACGGCTGGCAGTGGTTGCACTCGAAACCGGTGTGGGCGGTGAACGCGACGTCGTTGACGTCGAGACCCGGCCCGGCCGTCGTCCGCGGTATCGAAGTGCTCGCACACCTCATGCACCCTGCCCTGTTCGGGCCGCCCCAACCCGGCGACGCCCTTCCCCTGACCTCCGAGCGCTGAGCTCCGTCCATGCTCTCTTCCGATTCACTCGCGTTCCTCAGGCGTCTCCTCGACGTTCCCGGCCCGAGCGGCTTCGAGGCCGCGGCCGCAAAGGTCTGGCGCGACGAGGCAGCGACGTTAGGCACCGTCACCGCCGATGTCACCGGGAATTCGGTCGCGATCGTCAATGCGGGAGCGCCGGTGACGGTGATGCTCGCCGGCCACATCGATGAGATCGGCGTCATCGTCACCTGGATCGATGACGAAGGATTCGCCTGGATCGGGCCTATCGGCGGCTGGGATGCCCAGGTGCTCGTCGGCCAGCGCATCCGCTTTGCCGGCAGGCAGGGCGATGTCATCGGCGTCGTGGGGCGCAAGCCGATCCATCTCATCAAGCGCGATGATCGCGACAAGGCGGTGAAGTTCGAGGATCTCTGGGTCGACATCGGCGCATCGTCGCGCGAGGATGCCCTCCAGCGGCTCGACATCGGCGATGCCGGCGTGATCGATGGCCGTGCCGTCGACATGCCGAACGACCGCATCATCTCGCGAGCCATCGACGACCGGATCGGCGCATTCGTGGTGCTCGAGGCCTTGCGTCGCTACGCGGGGCAACCCGGCGTGGCCGCGGTCGCCGCCGTGGCCACCACGCAGGAAGAAATCGGATTTCACGGCGGGGGCGCCCTGGTCGCCGCCGGGCGACTCGGTCCCACCATGGCCGTCGCTGTCGATGTCACGCACGCTACGGATCATCCGACCGCCGACAAGAAGGACGCCGGGGATCACCGGCTCGGAGGCGGACCGGTGCTGGCGCGGGGATCGGTGGTCTCGCCGGTCGTGTTCAGGATGCTGCGCGACGCCGCCAGCCGGCTCGGGATACCGGTCACCATTCAGGCCGCGGGCCGCGAGACCAGCACCGACGCGGATTTCATCCATCTCGCCCGCGAAGGGATCCCGACCGGCCTGTTGTCGATTCCCAACCGGTACATGCACTCACCGAGCGAGATGGTGAGCCTGCTCGATCTCGACCGCGCCGCCGACCTGCTGGCTGAAGCCTGCCGATCGATAACCCCCGGGACCGACTTCACAGCCCGTTAGGCAGGGCGGGTGGCCATGCCGAGGGCTGCCGCCTCGTCAGGCGGATAGCCTTTTCATCGCGTTTTCGACCGCCGCTCTCACGTCACGATCGCGGTCGGAGGCCAGCTCCTGCAGCGCCTGACGAGCCGAGGGTGTATTCGCGTCGGCCAGGGCTTCGATCGCCCGAATCCGCATGGGGGCCGGCTTTCGCAACAGCAACCCGCCCGCCTCCGCGGCGCGGATCAGCCGGGAGATGCCATCTTCGGTCGGCGCCGAACCGAGCGCGCTCACCAGCGCCCCCTGGATGTCGGGATCCTGTTCGTGGTCCAGCGCCTCGATCAGCCAGGGCACGGCGCGCGGATTCCGGGCCGAGGCGATCGCCTGGATCACATGGAGGCGGACATCGGGCGACGGATCATTGATCGCCTGCAGCAGCGCCAGCACCGACCGGGACGTCGCCAGCCGGCCTAACGCGGTCGCCACGGCCCGACGCACCCGCGGCTCGCGGTGCGACAGCAATTCCGCCAGCCGCCGATCCGCGTCGGTTGACCCGATCTCCCCCAGCAACCACGCCGAGTTCCGGACCACGTACCAGCGGTCGTCCGTCAACAGGTGCAGCAGCGCATTCACCGCCGCCGGACACTGGCGCAAGGCATCCAGATAGGCCCGTCGCTCGCCCGAGATGTCGCTACCGATCAGGTTGTCGATCAGCACGTCCGCGCCGACCTCTCCCGCGCCGCTCAGCACGCGGGTGCACATCTCGCGCATGTCGCGATGGCCGGGCAACAACCGTGCGACGCCCTGCAGCAGGACCGGCCGCTGGAGCCGACGGATGCCCACCAGGAACGCCCGCTTGGCATCCCCGTCATGGAGGTGATCGTAATGGTGATGCATGCGATCCATCACCTGGACCAGCTCCGCCCACTTGCCTTGTCCACCAAAGTCTTCCGCGGCGCGGCTGACGTCGTCGACGATTGCCACCGTGTTAGGCGCGGTGACGGCCTGGTCGAGGCGTTCGATCATTTCCTTGACCGTCTCGTCGCGCCCGGCCACACGCATGAGCTGCACCTGCATGATCGCGTGCGATTCACCGGATTTCTTCCGCGCCGGCAGGTCCTCGATGATGGGATTCAGGCCGACCGGC
>CBIHMX010000002.1:0-25834 GCA_966211115.1 uncultured Gemmatimonadaceae bacterium
GTTCTCGCGTAAATCCGCTCGCAGATCCTAAAAGGCAAACACAGGGACTCGGTTCTCGCGTAAATGCGCTCGCAGATCCGAGCGACAATGCGACCGCTCGATCTGAACCTGGAAGACGAGACTTATTGCTCTCGTAGCGCCTCGATCGGGTCGACCCTCGCGGCACGCAGAGCCGGAACGAGGCCGGCGACGAGCGCCACGCTGGCGAGAAACACCGCCGCGGCAACGTAGACCGTCGCGTCGTTGATCTCCGTGCCGTACAGGAACGGCGCCACCTGCGTGGTCGCGACTCGCGCGCCAATCGCGCCAATGATCAGGCCTGTGGCGACCACGACGCCCACTTCGCCTAACACCAGCTTGATGACACGACCGCGCACGGCACCGAGCGCAATGCGGACGCCGAGTTCACCGCGCCGGCGTGCGACCGAATACGACGTCATGCCGTACAATCCGAGGATCGCGAGGACCAGCGCCACCGATCCGAACGTGCCCGACAGGATGGCCAGCACTTTTTCACGCTGCAACGACGCGGCGATGTCGTCGGACATGACGCTGAAGTCGACGGTGATCGCCGGATTGACCTCACGGAGAAGATTGCGAACCGAGGGAACGATCGAACCGGGAGCACCAGCGACGCGAAGCTGGAGTATCCCCCGTGACCATGATGGTTCCTGAGTGGCCGCGAGGTACACGATCGGTTCCGCTCCTTCGCGAAGCGACTGGTACTTCGAGTTCTCGACCAGTCCGATGATCGTATACGGCGTCGAGACTTCGTCACCAGCTTTCAACCGGAACTGGCGGCCCAGCGGCGAGCCGTTGCCGAGGAAGTGCCGGCTCCAGGCATCGTTGACAATGGCGACTCGGCCAGCGGAACTCGGAACGTCGCCGGCATTGAAGTCGCGCCCGGCGAGCAGTCGCGTGCCGAGCGTGGCGAAATAGCCGTCACTCACCTCGTTGAACCAGGCCAGTGATGCCTCGAAGTTGCTGGGGGTAAACCCATCGATGATGATGGCATCATTCCACGATGATGAGCCGATCGGCGTCAGGCCGGAACTGCTGGCACTGATGACGCCAGGCAAAGCCCTCGTGCGCTCGAGCAATTGATCGCGCAGGGCGGCCCGGCCGGCCGGAGGTATCCCGGCCTGCCCGATATCGATCGCCGCCAGGAGAACACCGTCGGCATCGAACCCCGGATCCAGTTTCGACAGATTGCGCAGTGTGCCAACCAGAAAGCCGGCGGCGACGAGGAGGACCAGTGACAGCGCCACCTGGGCGACCACCAGCGACTTGCCTAACCGGAATCGCGAGTGCCCCTCGATCACGCCACGCGATTGTGCCTTCATGGCCGACTGGGCGCTGACGCGCGTCGCGCGCCAGGCGGGTGCCAGTCCGCACAGTATCACGGTCGCGGTAGCGGCCAGCGCGGTGAAGCCAAGGAGCCGGAGGTTCAGGGACAGGTCCAGTGACACGCCGCCACTGGCGCCAGGTGTGGCTATCAATGACACCAGCGCTTGCGTCCCGAAGCGCGCCACCACGATTCCCAGAATCGTCCCCGCTATGGCCATGACCATGCTTTCCGTGATGAGCTGGCGCACCAGCCGCCGGCGATCGGCGCCAATCGCCAATCGAACCGCCAACTCGCGATGCCGTGCTTCGGCTCGGGAGAGGAGCAGATTGGCGACGTTCGCGCACGCAATCAGCAGGATGAGCGCGACCCCAGCCATGAGCGCAAACAGTGGCGTGCGGTATCGAGTACGGATCTCCGAAAAACCGTGCTCCGCCGACTGCACCGCGAATGACCGCGTCGCGTACTCACGCTTACTGGCTACGGCCCAATTCTCAGGAACCGTTTCCTCGAATGAGGCACGAGAGATGATGGCAATGCGCGCGTTCGCCTGCGTGACATCCATGCCCGGGGCGAGCCGGCCGATGACGCGCATCCACCAACTGCTGCGACGATCGAGAGTGTGCCCGCTACCGCGAACGACCATCTGCGCACAGATCGGCACATAGACGTCCGGTTCGCGACCAACGTCCGGCCCGCGGAACGACGATGCCGCGATCCCGGCGATCTCGAAGGGATGTCGGTCGAGCCTGATCACCCTGCCCACGACATCCGGAGCGCCGCCGTATTCGCGCTCCCAGAACCGGTAGCTGAGGACCACCGACCCGGCGCAGCCACGCACGTCGTCTCCCCTGGTAAATAGCCGGCCGGCGGCAGGCGACACGGCAAACGTCTTGAAGAAATCACCGCTCACATAGGCGCCGGAAACGCGGTGTGCCTCGCCACCCTCCGCCAGGTTGAAATCCGTCTCGCCAAATGCCGCCACGGACGTGAACACATCCTGCCGGTCCCGAACCTGTTCCCAGAGCGGATTGGTGAAGTAGGCGCTGGGCCCCTTGCTCGACGTGACTCTCGTCGAATCCGTGATGCCGACGTAGGCCAGCTCGGACGGCCGTTCGACCGCCAGCGGCCTCAACACCACCGCATCGAGGAGCGTGAAGATGGTCGTATTGGCGCCGATGCCCAGTCCCAGTGAGACGATCGTGACCACGGCGAAGACGGGACTGTCGACGAGCGATCGCACTGCATAACGAGCGTCGCCGGCAACGGATTGAACCCATTCGGCGATGTCCATGCCTCGGGTTTCCTCGCGGCGAGCGGCCTGGTTGCCGAACTGGCGCTTCGCCGCCCGCCGGGCCTCGCCCTCGGACATGCCGCCGGCGATGAGATCGTCGGCCTTCTCGCGGATGTGAAAGTCCATTTCACGCTCGATGTCCCGCGAGACGCGGTTGGACCGGAAGATGTTGAGGATGCGGTGATGCCACGCCATGGTTGCGTCCGTGAGGGTGGGTAATCGTCAGGCAAAACGGAGGACACGATCCACGCCCTCGGTGAGCCGGCTCCAGCTGGCCTGCTCCTCCGCGAGTTGCTTGCGTCCCTTCGCCGTAATCGAGTAGAAACGCGCTTCGCGATTCTTTTCGGTGATGCCCCATGCCGACTTGAGCCATCCATCCTGTTCCATGCGATGGAGGGCGGGGTAGAGCGACCCCTCTTCAACGCGCAGCAGTTCGGCGGAGGCGCGCTGGATGTGCGACGTAATGGCGTACCCGTGCATGGCTCCCGCCGCGGACAAGGTGCGGAGCACCAGGAGGGCGAGGGTGCCTTGCAGGATATCGTTTCGGGGCCGGGGCATCAGTTACCTATCTAGCTAGGTGTTAGTGAGATACTCAATGCCGGAAAAGGGTTGCGTTGCCCGATCCGTTGCAGAATCGAGCGCGCCGAATGCAGAATGCGAGACTACCGTCCTTAACCTCAAATCCCGGATCATGTTACGAGTCCTTGTCAGCGCCGCCGCCATTCTGGCCGTCGCCTCTATCCCCGCCGTCGCCGGAGCACAGGACAACCCGCCGCCGCCTTCCGAGTTCAGCGCGGACCTTGGCTTCGTGAGTGTCAGCGGAAACACGTCGGTCACCACGCTTTCCCTGGGCGAGAAGTGGATCCGGCGGATCGCACGGTGGGAATTCCTGCAGGAAGTCGGCTCGGTGTACGGCAAGACCGACGGAACCGAGACATCGAATTCCTGGAAGGCGTCGGTGCGTGGCGATTATGGAATCGGGAGTAATCTGGCCCTGTATGCACGTACCGGCTTCGACCGGAACAAGTTTGCCGGCGTGAAATCACGATTCGCCGAAGGATTCGGCCTCGTCGCCAGGCCGATCGCCAACGACAGGGATCAACTCAAGTTTGAAGGCGGCTTCGAATTGACCCAGCAGGACAATCTCGATGGCACCAGCGACAGCTTCTCCTCCCTCCGTGCAGCGAGCTCGTTGAAACACATGTTCAGCGAGAACGCTTATGTGTTTCAGGGTATCGAGTATCTGCCGAACCTGGACGAGAGCGCCGATTATCGAATCAACTCGGAAACCACGGTGGTCGCCCCGCTGTCTTCGCACGTTGCGATGAAGGCGTCCTACCAGGTGCGGTTCGACAACCTGCCGTCACTCAACGCCGCCGGTACCTCTCCACTGCGCAAGTCGGACCGCATTCTTTCGACAGGAATTCAACTGACATTCTGACCGTGCACAGACCCTCGTGCCTGACGCAACGCAGGTGCTCGAACGACTGACGCTGGCCGGGATCGCTGCGGCACTGGCGTGCGGCGGCGCGCCTGCTGCTGACCGTGTGGCGGCGCGTCCCGGGATCCGGTTCGAGCCGGCTTCGGTGACGCCCGGAACCAGGATCGGTGTATTGACTGTCGATTCGATTTCGGCGACGGTCGCGATGGACTCCAGCCACGTTGGAACGGCTCGCTTCCGCGGCGAAATCGAGTTGTCAGGCGCTACCCTCAGGAACCCGGATCCCGACCTCGGGCAGCAACTCACCTGTTTCGAGGCGGATTCCGCCAGTGCCGCGCGGCTGCCGCGCTGGCTCGGCGATGAGCGTCGGGCCTGGTTCTGTTTCAGCAACAACGACGACGCCGCCGGGGCGCTCGGCCCGCCCAGTGAGGGCGCCCGAGCGACCATTGTCGTCGATGAGTTCACGATCCACCGCAACCTGTCCGATGCGGTGAACAGCGCGCGATTCCGCCGGCGGCTCCGATGATCGTGGTCGGCGCGGACGCCGATTGATTCAGAGCGTCTTGAGGTACTCGACCAGGTCCGCCTTCTGGCGAGGTGTCAGCGAGAGCTTGAATTGGGTCACGTAGTGATCGACGACCGCGGCCAGTGTGGGCGCACTGCCATCATGGAAGTACGGGCCATCCAGTTGTGGCGGGTTCCATAAGCCACGCAGGGGTGTCGTGCGCAGCAACTTCGTGGCGCTTCGGACGACATACGAATCGTCCTGCCCGACGTCGTCGGGATCGTGGAGGCGATTCGCGTTGATGTCTGAAAAGATCGTTCCCTGGTGACAACGCGCGCAGGCGCCATCTTCACGGAACACCTTTCTTCCACGCCTGGCCGCGGCGATGTCGTACGAACCGGGCTGCGGATCGGGTGCATCGATACTCAATTGATAGGCGCGGAGCGCAGCGAGCTTGCTCGAAACCAGGTCCGGCGGGTTGTTCACGCTGACGTCGATGCGATCGTCCACGAACGTCCCGTGTCCGTGCATCTGCGTGATCGCGACGTACGCGTTCCAGTACGACACCTCGCCGTCGCCGGTGTAGGTCTCCTTGCGGACATGTCGGAGGCCGAACGCTGGGGGCAGCACGATCGGCGTGTTCTTGCCGTCGATGTTGAACCGTGGATCATACATCCCCGGTCCCCAGGTGTTGTACGGGAAATCGGGAACGACATCCGACAGGGCGATGATCGCACCGACGTTGAGGTCGCGATTCGGCCATCCATCGAGGCGGCTTCCGACGCCTTCCATGACCGAGTTGTCGACGGTGGAATGGCAGAGCGCGCAGGTGACGCCAACCCTCACCAGCTCGCCGTTTTCGACACGGCCTTTGACACCGACAACTGCGTCGAGGCTGATCAACGCGATCGTGGTGGCCGTGCTGTTGAGATCGACGTCGCCGGCGATCAACTGAGCCTGGAGCGAGGCTGGCAAGGCGTCGAAGTCGACCTTGAGTCCGACGCTCAGCGCGAGCGTTGGCGTGACGACTTCGCTGATCTTCGAGTGGAGCGCCGCCGTGTCGCTCCAGAAGGTTTCGTTGCCGAAGGTATCGAAGCGAAAGATCTCCCGACCCTGGGTAAGGGTCGATGGATTGAACGCCGCGGCCGCGTCGAATGCTTCGATGCCCGTTGCCCGATCGTCGTCGCGGCAGCCGGATGTGGCGGCCATCGCGATGGTAGCGAAGGTGGCGATCCTGACTCGCAGTACGGTCGACATGGAAACCCCCAGCAGGATGGCGTGAGCCGTGCCGAGACATGGTGGCGAATACGCGTGTCTACCAGCCGGGGGCATTGGCCGAAGACGCGCGGCACCATCGGATGAAGATGCAGGTAAGGCGCGACGAATAATTCCCGCAATTACTCCTTTGGGTATTTGTCGGACTCGGCGGATGATCTGCGTACCGGAGTCATCCTGCTGTTGCGCGCGTTCCACTGAACATCGCCGCTTCGTGAGGCAACGGCCGCTTACCGCGTGCTCCGGATCACAACGTGGGCCGCCGACGCGTACCTTGGAATTGCGCAATGACAAAGTCCCGGCGTGTGACGAAATAATCCGTTTCCCTGCGCTGGCATCGTCGTCATCGCATTGATCTCCAGCACGGTCCACAGTCGAACTGTTTCACCCCGGTGCGCCCGCATGTCTGGAACGTTGCCGCCAGCCGCTGAATCCTCGCATCGTCCGCGAGTCATCGTTGAACCTCGCGCTGCCGCCCCTGCCGGCGTGCGGTTAACGGGCATAAAGCCCGTCGACCATCGCCTCGGTGGCGTCCTTCCCAGGAGGCCATTCGTCATCAGCGGGAACCCGGGCACGGGGAAGAGCATCGCCTGCCTCGAGTTCCTCCGGCTCGGTCTCGAGCAGGGCGAGACTGTGCTGCTCATCACACACGACGAACCGGCCGACGTTCTTGCCAGCGCCACGTTCCTCGGGCTGGATATCGATCGCCCGCTGCGCGAGGAACGGCTCATCCTGTTGCGATTCCGTCCCGACTTTCCGCGCCAGCTTTGCGCCGCTTCCGACGCGAGAGGCGTCTTCGATGAACTGGCGCAACATGTCGCGCAGTTTTCCCCGACGCGCATCGCAATCGACTCGATTGTGCCGCTGCTCGACGGTGGTGCCGCCAGCGCCCACGCCATCCAGTCCCTCATCGGGTTTCTCGACGGCACGGAAGCGACATCGCTGCTGACCTTTCCCGGTGACATGGTCGGCCTGTGCGACGACCGGCTCGAACCCGTCATGCATCGCTCGAGTGCGGTCTTCCACCTCACGACGGACAAGGAACGCAACCAGCGGCTCGAGTCGCGGAAGGGCCGTTATGGCGAAGATACGCCGCCGGCGGTGACGTTCCGCATCGTTGCCGGTGCCGGCATGGTCGTGCTCGATCCGGTGACTCTTCCCGCCAGCGTGCCCGATGACACGAGATCCGGCGTCGTCCTCGTGGACCTGGCGGACAAGGTGCCTAACGAACTGGACGGCGAGCTGCGGAACCACTTCCAGGTCGAGACGCCGTCATACAGGGTGTCCTCGCTGACGGAGCTGGCCGGCGATGGCGTACGGGCCGTGCTCCTGAACGTCCGTCGCGACGTCTTCGAGCAGGCGCTTCAACTGATTCGCGATCTTCGGCGGACGAACACCAGCACGCCGGTCGTGCTGATTACGCCTTACGTGCTGCGCTCGTCCGATCGCACGCGCGCCCTTCGCGCCGGCGCCGACGACTTCATCTCGACGATCATGGCGGCTCCGGATGCCGTGGCACGCGTGCGGACCACCGTCAGGCGCGGACACCGGCATGACCTCATGTCGCCGCTTCCCGAGCCAGGCGTCTTTCTGCAGCCGACGACCGGAGTGAACTACCAGCCGATGTCCGGCGATGCGCTGACCAAACGCATTCGCGGGTATCTCGACCGGCCGGCGCAGCCGTTCTTCACCCTGTTCGTCATCCGGCCGGAGCGCGGGGACATCGGCGGCTTTGCGAAGCTGGCGTTGCGCATCGTCCGCGTCGAGACCGGTGACCTCGTCAGCGTGCACGGCTCAAAGGTCATCGCCTACCTCGACAGCGCGCGCCCGAAAGACCTGAATTCGCTGCGCAATCGCCTCCGCGACCACGCCTTGCGTCTCGGGTTTGGAGATATCGAGATCGAGGCGCTGGGCTTCCCCGCCAATGAGGATGCCGTTCGCGAGTTGCTTGGCGCTCCGGCCGCGAATCCGGACCATCATGGATTTTCGATAAAGCGGCCCCAGCGCCGCGGGCTTTCGATGAAAGGAGCGCGTTGGACGTGACCGTTATCCTGGTGATTGCTGCGATTGGTGTCCTCGCTGCCATGGCCTTCATTGGATCCCGCCGCTTCAAGCCGGCGAGCACGTGCGACGAACACAAGACCCCGGCCCAGTCCAATCCCGCACAACCGGCCACGTACTTCGAGCGATACGTGCCGCGAAGGACGTCGGGACACGGCGAGGCACTGTAGGGACCGTCGGAGACGTAGTATCCGCACCTAACGCGTAACGGCCGGGCCCGTTGGCGCGAGGCGGTGTCAATGCAGCGGAACGGGATTGACGGCGCGAGTGTTCAACCACACCGGCGCCATTCGGGCGCGCGTCTCCTCCAGGCTCCGCTCTCCGGGGTTGTCATGGTCATCGATCACGTCCGCCACGCCGCGCACACGGGCTCGTTATGGACCGCAGCCCTCGAAATGCCGGAATGCCAACCGTTGTCCGAAGATCTGCGGGTCGACGTGTGCGTCGTCGGCGCGGGTATCGCCGGACTGAGCGTCGCGTACATGCTGACCCGCGCGGGCAAGACGGTGGCCGTGCTCGATGATGGCACGCTGGCGAGCGGTGAGTCGTCAATGACGACGGCGCACCTCACGTGCGTGCTCGACGAGCGGTACTACAACCTCGAGCAGATCCACGGCGAGGAAGGCGCCCGGCTGGCGGCCGAAAGTCACATGACCGCGATCAACCGGATGGAAACGATCATTGCCAGCGAGGGCATCGACTGCGACTTCGAGCGCCTCAATGGGTATCTCTTCCGGATCGAGGACAGTCCCGAGGACGAGCTTGTCCGGGAGCTCGCGGCGGCGCAGCGCGCCGGCATCGATGCCGCCCTGGTCAACAACGCTCCGCGTCCATCGCTCGATGCAGGCAAGTGCCTCCTGTTTCCCAACCAGGCACAGTTCCATCCGTTGAAGTACCTCGCCGGACTGGCGCGTGCGATCCAGCGGGATGGCGGCCATCTCTTCACGATGTCCCACGCCGACTCGTTCGATGGCGGCGTGCCGGCGCAGGTGACGACCAATGGACACGTGATCACGTCGGACACGGTGGTCGTCGCCACGCACACGCCGGTGAACAACACGGTGGCGATCCACACCAAACAGACGCCGTGGCTCACGTACGTCATCGGCGCGCGCATTCCGCGCGGCGCGGTCATGCGGGCGCTCTACTGGGAGTCGGGATTTCCGTACCACTATGCCCGCATCCAGGGGGGCACGCTCTCGAGTGCGGGAGGCGACATCCTCATCGTTGGCGGTGAAGACCATCGCACCGGCCAGGCCGACGACACGGAGGAGCGGTATGCGCGTCTCGAGAAGTGGGCGCGCACGCGCTTTCCGTTCATCGACGAGATTGCGTACACGTGGAGCGGCCAGATCATGCAGAGCGTCGACGGGCTCGCGTTCATCGGCCGGAATCCGATGGACGCATCGAATGTCTATGTCGTGACCGGCGACTCCGGGAATGGCATGACCTACGGCACCATTGCCGCCATCCTCATCACGGACCTGATCGAGGAACGGCCGAACTCCTGGCAGTCGCTGTACGATCCGTCCCGCAAGTCACTGCGTTCAGCACGGACTTTTGCCGGCGAAGCCGTCCGGATGGCCGCGCAATATGCCGACTGGGTCAAGCCCGGGGACGTGAAGCACGTCGACGACGTGGAACCCGATGCCGGCGCCGTGATGAACGAGGGTCTCTCACCCGTAGCCGTGTACCGGGAGCCCGATGGAACGCTCCACCGCATGTCGGCGGTGTGCGTCCACCTCGGTTGTATCGTGACCTGGAACCAGGCGGAGCGCACGTGGGACTGCCCCTGTCACGGATCCCGGTACGACCGGTTCGGCACGGTGATCAACGGGCCGGCGAACAGCGACCTGCCGCCTCGTTAGGTATGGCCCAGCCCATCCGGTTCGCGGTAGTGGGCCTGGGAGACATCGCCCAGCGCGCGGTATTGCCGGCGTTCGACCACGCCCGGCAGCGCGCCGAGCTCGCCGCGCTGGTCTCGGGCACGCCGGTGAAGCGACGTGTGCTGGGCCGGCGGTTCCGCGACGTGCTGGTGTGCAGCTACGGCGAATACGACGGACTGCTGCGGAGCGGGGCGGTCGAGGCGGTGTACATCGCCCTGCCTAACCAGCAGCACGCCAGCTTCGCCCACCGCGCGATGGCGGCCGGGATCCACGTCCTGTGCGAAAAGCCGATGGCCACCACCATCGCCGACGCGCGAGCCATGACCAGGGCCGCCGAGCGATCGGGCGTGCAGTTCATGGTGGCGTACCGGCTCCACTTCGATCCGGCGACGCTCAAGGCGATCGACCTGGCCCGGCACCAGAAGGCGGGCGAGCTGCGGATCTTCGCGTCCGTGTTCTCCTCTCCTGTCGAGCGGCCCGACATCCGGCTGGAACGCGAGGGGCGAGGCGGACTGTTCGATCTCGGGATCTACTGCGTCAACGCGGCTCGAATGGTCTTTCGCAGCGAACCCGAAGAAGTGGTGGCCATGCACGCCGGCCAGGGGAGGGGGCGCTTCCGGGAAGTCCCGGAAATGACGTCGGCGATACTCCGGTATCCAGGCGACCGAGTGGCGATGTTCGTATGCAGTCTCAACGCCTGGCGCGGCAGCAACTGGACGGCGCTGGCCATGAACCGCCGCGTACAGATGGAGCCGGCGTACTCGTACCATGAGCCCCTGGTCGTGAAGCTGGATGCGCCTGGCGCTTCGAGGGTCCGGCGATATGGCATCCACGACCAGTTCGCGGCAGAACTCGATCACTTCGTCGAGCGCATTCGCTCGGGCAGGAAGAGCGAACCGTCGGCCCGCGAAGGCGAAGCGGACGTCATCATCCTCGATGCCATCGACCGGGCGGCAAGAACCGGGCGGCGCATCCGCCTGCGCGACATCCCTCGCGACGCGCTGCCGACGAATCGTCAGGCAAAGGCACACCCGCCGGTCAGCAGGGTGAAGCCGATAGGTTGAGCGTGTGGTAGAGGTACCGGTTACCCGTACCAACAGCAGTACGAGTAACCAATACCCTGTACCAGTGAGGCCTAGGTCCTCATCGCGCCTCGATCGCGGGTGCCCATGGTCTCGAGGCCATCGCGCGACGCGAGCGTGTTGATCCCGCCTTCGGCCAGCGATGAGAGGAGCTTGTCGGTGTTCTTCTCTTCCTCGAGCGTGTCGTGCAGGAGCGAAGCGACCTTCATGTGGCCCATGCTCTTTGCGTATTCACACACCGTGCCATATGCGGCAATCTCGTAATGCTCGATGCGCTGCGCATCGGCGATGATCCCGGCATCGAGTACGCTCGGGTCCACGTCTTCGCCCAGCAGCTCGTCGCTTTCGTCGATGAGCCCCTTCATGCCCTTGCACGTCACGCCCTTCGGGGTTTCGCCGAGCTCCTGAAAAACCTGCTCGAGCCGCTGGACGTGCTGCTCCGTCTGCGCGAGGTGCGTACGGATGGCGGCCTGCAGTTCCGCCGCCTGGGCTTTCTTCGCCACCTTCGGCAGCGCCGACACGAGCTGCTTCTCGGCGCTGTAGATGTCGCGCAGCTGGTGAATCATGAGGTCGTGCAGTGTCGCGATCGCTGTCATCGTCGAATCCCCCTCTGTGTTGTGGCGCACGCGGGAAACCACGCACGCGTACCGCCCCGCAATGTCGCGTGACCCGAGCCCGGGCGACATTCTCCCTGCGGACGATTCTTCGCTGCTACGCGTGACGCACGTTCCTGCGGAACAGCGGACCTGAGCGTTATGCACCCACCGGGGAACGGATCGATTTCCCCCGCTGGGGGAATTGATCACGCGGGACGAGTGCGCCTACCGTGTGGCACCTCAACGGGAGTTTCTCATGGCCACGGCCAAGCGGGCACGTTCACGGAAGAGCACGGGAACGAAGAAGGCCGGCGCGCGGAAGAGCGGATCGCGCAAGTACGGCAAGGCCGCCTCGAAGCGCGTCGCGAGTGCGATGCGACGCCGCAAGCGCGGCACGCTCAGGAGCAGCAGCGGCGCCAAGGTGAAGTCGCGCAAGCAGGCGGTCGCCATCGGACTGTCGGAAGCGAGGTCGAAGGGCGCCAAGGTCCCCCGTCAGGGCGGCAGCCGGCCACGACGGAAGCGTTAGGCACTTCGCTGGCGGGCTCGGGCATCGAGAGCGGTCGCGGCCGCAACGATGGTCGTGAGTGGTACGATAGAAGTGGCCCGCCGGGGAATGGAGCAGGTCGATGGAGCGCTTTACACTGGATTCGGGGCCTGACCCCGATTCACCGAATGCCAACCTGAAGCAAAGGAGAGATCAATGCTCTCAACGATCGCCTTGATCCTGATCGTGCTGTGGCTTCTGGGGATGGTGTCTTCGTACACGATGGGCGGATTCATACATATCCTGCTGGTCATCGCCGTCGTCGTGTTCCTGATACGCGTCGTCCAGGGCCGCCGCCCAGTCGTCTAGGGCCGGGCCGCGCGGAGCGGAGTGTCCGCTCGCGCGGCCTGCACGGCGGGCACCGAGAGAGGCGTACACGACTCCACGCGCTCGAGCAGGATGCGCAGGTAGTCGATGTCCACTGGCTTGATCGCCACATGATCGAAGCCCGCGTCGCGACACAAGTCCCGGTCTTCGCTGCGCCCCCAACCGGTGAGCGCAATCAGCAACATCGAGTGTCCCCACGGATGACGTCGCACCTGCGCGGCGACATCGAATCCGCTCATGCCTGGCATGCCGACATCCACGAACGCCACGTCAGGCTTGCGCTCCTCGATGAGCTGCACACCGTCGGAGCCGCTGGTGGCGCCTGCCGCTTGATGCCCGAGCAGTTCGAGAACACTAACGAGGCTGTCTACCAGATCCACGTTGTCGTCGACCACCACGATGCGCAGAGACATGAGAGAAAGATCTGGTCACGAGTAACAGGCGCCATCCGGACCGACCCAAAAAGGTCGCTTCGGTCCGTCACCTCCACCATGCAGAATTCCGGCCCCGTTCACCAGAGGGCTCGCTATTCTGCCCGGTTACTGCCCATGGTATCAAGTCATTCCGCCCGGTCGAGTCAAGCACAGCCAAGGCCCTAAAGCGGCCTCAGGCAACGGCTTGTGACGCACGTCGCAAGGCATAGGCGAACTTGGCCCACGAGTCATATGTCCTTTGGGCGCAAGGCGATGTAAGGTACGTTTGCCTGCCCTCCGAGCGGCGGTCTCAGGCGACGGTTACCAGCTACCGGTGCATAAACACCTTCGTGTTCAAGTCCACAGTTTCAGAAGAGTTACCCGCCGAGGAACGGCATCTTCAGCGCCTGCAGAGGATGGCCACCCTTGGCACGCTCGCATCCGGACTTGGCCACGACCTCCGCAACCTCGTCATGCCGGTGCTGCTCCGGCTCGACGTCGTGGCAGCGTCCACGGAGCTGCCGGAGAAGGCGAGACTCGACCTCGCGAGCATCAGGCAAAGTATCCTCCGGCTGCAGCGCCTCGCGGGCGGTCTCCGCCTCCTCGCGACCGATCCATTCGATCAGCGCGACGAGTCGCAACTCACGAAGCTGCAGGACTGGTGGGAGGACCTGCATCCGATTGTCGTGGATGCCCTTCCTCCGCACACAACCCTCGACGTCCGGATCGACAAGGACCTTCCCCTGGTCACCGTACCACCCGGGGCTCTCGCGCAGATCCTGATCAACCTCGTGATGAATTCCCGGCAGGCGATGGAGTTCACTGCCATGCCGCACTTGTCGTTATGCACGAGAGCGGAGCCGGGACGCGTCCTGCTCGATGTCCAGGACAACGGAACGGGAATGGACGCCGAGACGCGGCGGCGCTGTTTCGAGCCGTACTTCACGACACGGGCACGTGGCTATGCCACAGGGTTGGGTTTGTCGACCGGACGTGCCCTGCTGAATCGGTATGGTGGCGACCTCGTACTGGGCGATGCGCCCGAGTCCGGCACGTTGTTCACGCTCGTTATGCCCGCTCGCATTCCGATGCCGCCGGGACTGAATGGCGCGCACAAGCGTGTGCGGCTGATGCTGAGGGACACGAGACACCTGGCGATGATTCGTCTGCTCATCCGCCACCGGGGGTTCGAGGAACTTTCACCCACCGACATGAATAGTGCAGACCTGACGATATGCGACGCCGAGGCGCTGCCCCTGGTGCTGAAAAGCACGACGTCGGCGAATGACGCAGGCATGGTGATCGCAATCGGGTCACCGCGACCGGAGTCGGCTCCCGGCTCCGTTCGTTGGGTGGATCCCAGGGATTTCTCGAAACTCGACGATGTGCTGCTCTGACGGCATGGACGAGTCCAGGATGGGAGGAGGAGTGGCGTCGATAGACCCCCCGCCGTTCAGCGTGATGTGCATCGACGACAACATCCTGTTGATCGATGCGCTCGAGAGCCGGCTGAGCATGGAGAGCGGATTCAGCGGACTTCATCGGGTCGATGATCCGGCCTCCGCCGTCGACGAAGCGCTCCGGCTGACGCCTTCGGTCGTATTGCTGGACGTCGACCTGCCAGGCGGCGTCGACGCGCTCGCACTGCTCGACCAATTGGTCCTCAAAGCGCCCGGTACGCGCGTGTTGATCTTCACGGGCTTTCCGAGCGGCGATCTCGTCAGGCGCGCGATGTCGCGCGGGGCGTGGGGCTTTGTCTCAAAGGGAACGGCGGCCGAGACGCTGATCAGCGCCATCAAGCGCGTGGTCGCCGGTCAGGCGGTCATCGAGCTCGAGGACTAGCGCCGGGCCCCCACGGAATCACGGAGATTCCGCCTGTTCGCTCGAGGATCGCAAATCGGATCTGGTCGAACGTCTCGAGGCCCAGGTCCTTGCGTCCCGCCTCGAGGATGTCATCGCGGTCGATGCGCTCCCGTTCCATGGCTTCGTCATTCGTTATGCCGTCGCGAACCAGAACGGTCGGTATGTCTTCGAGCACCCTGGCCGCGCCCTCGGACTTCTGCTTCACGAACGCGAGGACGGCGTCGGCGGCGACGAACGTCATGACGATCACCAGCGCCGATGTCATGCGGGTATCGTCGGCAACCAGCGCCGGCTGTACCGCTTCACTGATGATGAGCAGCACGACCAGGTCGAAGGTGCTGAGCTCCGCCAGCGTGCGTTTCCCCGCCAGTCGCATTACCGCGAACACAAAGGCGTAGACGATAATGGCGCGGAGGACCGGTGACGCGATCGCCACGTCGGGCGTTCCCCAGAGGAAACTGGCGGCCACCAACGCGGGAAGGATGATCGCCCACGCAAAAAGGCGAATGCGATACGCTACCCGGTCGTAGCGATCACTTTCGCCGAAGTGCGGATGGTTGGCCGCGCGCTGGCGCGCTGTCACGGTTTCGTTCCTGGCGATCGGTAGAACTCCGCGGCCCGGGAGACAAGGCTACCCGTGGCGCGCGGAGTTAACCGATCATCTATCAGTTCACCTGCGAGTCGTCGAACCGGAACGATTCGAGCTTGCCCGCGGCATTCCGCGTCAGCACGATCGTGTACGATTTGCCGGCTTGCAGAGTTGTGTTGGGAATCGAGTGGAGGAGGCGGTTCCCGTCTTCGTTGCGGATCTCCAGCGTTCCGCTCCACGGGTCAACCGCCCGGTATCCTGCTTCCATGGAGAAGTTCACGCCGTCGAGCAGCGTGCCTTCCTCGCCGCGACGAACGACATTGACTTCGTCGATGCCCCGCGCCGCGTGGATTACGCGTACATGGGCCTTCGTGGTGTCGTCCGAGATTTCATCGCGAAGGATGCGCGTCTCGAACTTCTTCGCGCTATCGCGCATGACGACGATCGTGTAGCGATTTCCGTCCGTCAGCATTTCGCGGTTGGTCGCGAGCGGCTCGAAGGCGCTGTCGCCGGTCGCACTGACCTCGAACGTCACCCAGTTGCGGTCGATGGGCTGGTAGGCGGTCACTTTGCGGTATTCAGCCGTTGCCAGTTCGTGAGCCGGGTCGGCGCGAACGACGAGACCGGACGCGCCGGACACCGCATTCACCACCCGAACCAGGGCAACGCCCCGCTTGTCGGCGGAGTCACCGGACATGGAGACGGCTGCTTCGCCAGTCGACGAGCGCGTCGCAACTTCCTTTTCAGTCTGTACGTCACGGCAGGCACCGAGCAAAGCCATCACGGCAACGAGGCCGCCGGCGGATCGCATGCGGTATGTCATGTTCAGTTCTCCTTGTGGAGCGCAACCCGGACGGCACGCGGCCGCCAGGCAGGGCGTGGCGCCGGCATTGGTCCGTGCTTGCGGAGCAGGGCATCCACCCACGCTTCGACGCTCTGGCGATCACGACGCCAGAATCGCTGCAACATCCCCACGAGCTGCTGGCGATAGCCGAGCGCGCGGAGAATGTCGTTATGGAACAGCGTACCGCGCAGGACGGACACGCGGCCGCGGAACTGATGTATGGCACCCTCGACCACGAGAAGCGCTTCCGGCAAGTGCCGGCGCTGCTCGGCGATTGGCCACTGCATTGAGAGAATGGAGCCCATGATCCCGGTCCTGATGAAAGCTGGCCCAAGGTGATGCAACGGCCCTCCCTCCACCATTTCCCGTGAGTGGTGACTTCACCTGCTTCGCAGCAGGTATTCGGGGAACACCTGACACCGCATGTGGGCTTACCTCTCTGGAGATAGGAGGCCTCGTCGAAGTCCCATAAATGATCACCCCGGCTCCTGCAAAGGGGCCGGGGTGTCCGTGCTCATGCATGGTTCGGATGCGATCGTTCAGCGGGCAGTGCCGCCTGCCGTTGACCCGACTGTCGAACGTTGGCTGCCCTGCTGTTCGGTTGAGGACTTGCCTTCGCGTTCGGTGGATCGCGACAGCTCACGGTCGCTGGATCGGTCGTGAGCGCCGTCCTTTCCGTCGGCCTTCACCCGGATCTGGTTCTGCACTTCGTTCGCGCCGAATACGCGCTCAGCGATATCCTCTGCCTGACGCTTGGCGCGACGCTCGGTGACGGTACCGGTCAGCGTGATTTCTCCAGCCTGCACCTTCACCTCGATGTCGCTGGCGTCGATCTCCGGATGACGGGCGAGGGCTTCGTTCACTTCCTCACGAATGCGCTCGTCAGAACGCTGCCAGTTCTTCGGTCCTTTGCCGACGTGTGACTGGAAGTCGGCCTGGGATCGCTGGCTGGAGATATGGCCGCCGTATTCCGACGAGCCGTACAATCCCTGGTGACGACCCCAGCGCATCTCGTCAGGCTCGGCTGCCCAGTTTTCTCCCTGGTTCGTGCCCTGGCCATACCGGGAGCCTTCCCCGCCGCGCCAGTTGGTCGCGCCCTGGCTTCCATAGTATCCGCTCTGCCCGTACTGGCTTCGCGGCTGGCCGCCACGACCACCCTGATAGCCACGCTGGCCGGATCCGCCCTGGTTGTATTCGCCCTGCCCGTACCCGCCCTGGCCATAGTCCTGATATGCACCTTGGCCAGACCCACCCTGACCGAAGGACCCCTGTTCGTAGTCCCGGTTGCTGCTGCCCTGGCCGTATCCGCGACCATAACGATTGCCCTCACGGAAACTGCCGCCCTGCGCGCCCATGCTCTCCTCTTCGTCGTAGCCCTCGTACGAGTCGCGGCCGCCTGACGAGCGCCCACCCGCACCGCGGCTGAAGCCCTCATCGTAACCGTACTGCCGGCGACTGCTGCCCCACGTTCGCTCACCCTGGCCGCGTTCCTGCTCGAAGTCCGGGCCGCGTCCGAACCGTTCGGTCTGTTGATCCTGAAACTCGTCCTCTTCGCGTCCGCGTCCGCCGAATTCGCCACGGCGCGTCATGCCGCGCTGGCTCCGGTTGCGCTCTTCCTCGTAGCGATAGTTTCCTGGCATCTGCCCGCCCTCCTGCACTACGGCATGTGAGGGATTCCAGAGGCGAACAACGCCTGCGGTGCGCCCTCGTTGAGGCAGCACAATGTGCCTGCCCGGTGAGCGCGCGCAATTTTACCGCGGAGGTACGCGGTGTTAGGTCGTGCGAGGCAGGAGCGAGTTCGTCAGAGCGGGCGAACGAGACCGCGCTTGATCGCGATCGTAATGGCCTGGGTCCGGTCGCGTGCGCCGAGCTTCTGCAGAATGGCCTTCACGTGCGCCTTGACGGTTCCTTCGCTGACGAACAGGGCCTTGGCGATTTCGAGATTCGACTTCCCCTCGGCGACCCCGCGCAACACTTCCTCCTGTCGGGGAGTCAGCGTTTCCGAAGCAACGTGATCCGCGAGCTTGGCGGCGATTTCCGGCGGGATTTCCTTGCGACCCGCGTGCACCGAGCGGATCGTGTCGGCCAGACGGCTCGAATCCACGTCCTTCAACAGGTAACTCGAGGCGCCTGCCCGAAGACCGCGAAAGATCTCTTCGTCCGTATCGTACGTCGTCAACAGGATCACGCGCGCGTTAGGGTTCACGTCGCGCAACGCCTGCGTCAGCGTCACGCCATCCATCGGTGTCATGCGCAAGTCGACGATGGCGACGTCGGGCGTGAGCTCTCGATAGGCGTCCAGTGCCGCCCTGCCGTCCGCGGCCTGGCCAACGACTTCGAATCCGTCGACCGCATTCAACACCGCCGCCAGACCCTCACGAAGGATCGTGTGGTCGTCGACGAGCAGGATCTTGATATCGTCAGTTTCCATCGTCGCCACGGTTGGCGTCGTCAAGGCTGGTTCGAGCATTGCACCGTCCTCCCACCAAATGGTGGACCTTCCGAATTCGGTCTACGTTACGTAGCAACGGTAAGCTCCGATGTGAGGTACGTCTTGGACAGTGGGTACGATAAAGCGAACGCATGGATGCAGTCGCCGGAAGGCGTCGAGCTCAACGATGCAGTGTGTTCGGTACTGGCGCACGAGCTTGGCGGCATTGCGGCCGCACTTGATCTTCGCAGCGCCGCACTCGTTCGCACAATACCGCCCAACGATGTCGCCGCATTGCGAGGGCTCGCCGACGAGGTTCGCGCGAGCTCCCGGATCGTCCGCTTGCTGCGGAGGCCGGACGTTTCTGGTAAGCTCGGTCCGGCAAAGTACCACACCCTCGACGACTGGTGGCGTTTGGCGTCGAAGTTCTCCCGAAACGTCCTGCGCGGCGCCACGTTCAATGCCACATTCGGTGAAAGCCGCATCAACCCTCAGGACGCCAACGTACTGACCTGGGTCTGGCTTGCGTCCTGTAAGGTATTGGCTGAGAAGCACAATGAAGATGCGCCGTCCGTCACTCTGGGCGGCAGCACGGATGGAGGACTCATCAAGCTTCGGGCCGAGATTCCGGCATCACGCGTTCCTGAGGCAGCTTCGCGCTGGTCGCGGTACGCGGCACGAGTTGCCGCAACCATTGATGCCGCTCCTCCACGCTGGGAGCACGAAGCCGGCGTCGTCTCGTGGTCGTTTTCGCTACCCGCCGCCGGCGACTGATCCCTGCCTCGGTTGGGGGGCAACGTCACGCGGACGTGTCTTGAGGTCGTTCGCGACAGCTCCCAGACGGAGGCAGCCGTGTCACCAGTCAGCCGGTCCATTCTTTCGATCTCCTTCCTGCTCGCCGCTTGTGCCGACCCCTCGGCACCGGACGGCGCGCCGCCACTCATTTCCACGCTGCCCCGTCAGTTGACCGGCGTGGAAGCGGAGATGGTCTCGGCGGCGAACACGTTCGGCGTGAACCTGCTCAACCGTGTGAACGAGTCGTTCGCCGACAGCAACGTGTTCCTGTCTCCGTTGAGCGCGTCGATGGCTCTCGGCATGACCATGAACGGCGCCGAGGGAACGACGTTCACCGAGATGCGAACGGCGCTCGGCTTTGGCGAACGGACGTACAGTGAGTTGAACGCCGCGTATCGATCGCTGATCGACCTGCTGCGCGGTCTCGATCCGGAGGTCGAGTTCGGAATCGCGAACGCCATCTATTATGACGCCGCCGACATTGGTGGTGCGCTGGAGCCCGCTTTTCTCGACGAGTCCCGCCGGTACTTCGATGCCGAGATCAAGGGGCTCGATTTCCGCCTTCCGCAGACAGTCGATACGGTCAACGACTGGGCAAGCCGGAATACCAACGGCCGCATCCCGACGATCCTCGATCGCATCGAGGCGCAGATCGTCATGCTCCTGATGAACGCGATCTACTTCAAGGGAGACTGGCGTGCGGCATTCAAGGCGTCTGACACTCGCGACCGGACGTTCCATTCACTGCGCGGTGTGGATGTGTCGGTGCCGACGATGTCTCGAAAGGGTGGGTTCAGGCAGGCGCGAACGCCCAACGCCACCGTCGCCGAGCTTCCCTATGGAGGTGACGCCTTCGTGATGACGATCCTGATGCCTGACGAGGGTGTCGACATCAACAGCTTCGTGTCGCAATTGACGACTGATACCTGGCAGTCCGCGACCGCGTCACTGCACGACTCCGAGGTCGACCTTTACCTTCCGAAATTCCGGCTGGCATGGGAGGACACGCTGAATGACGAATTGAAGGCGCTCGGTATGCAGCGCGCGTTCGTGCCGGACAACGCCGAGTTTACACGGATCAGCCGGACAGTTGGCAACAGCCTGTACATCGACTTCGTGTAGCAGAAAGCGTTCGTGGACGTGAACGAGGTAGTTACGGAAGCCGCCGCGTACCTGTTGTGGGCGTTGGAACGACATCTGCGCCGCAGCCGGTGTTCATCGACCGTCCGTTTGTGTTTGCGATTCGGGAGCGCCTGTCCGGGACACTCCTGTTCCTGGGCAAGATCGTCGAGCCGGTGATCAGCAGCTGAGTTCAGGAAACGACCTCATCCGTCAATAATTCGCTTGCCGCAGTCATGCGCCGGCAGAGAGTATTAGCGCTGCGAGCAGAGGCTCCCTTGCGACGAGGATCGCGACGAACAGCAGCGACGTGGGACACGAGGATCGAATGCCCAGGGTGTGGGTCGTCACACTGGGGCTGTATGCGCTGATCGGCGGTTTTCTTTCATTCCTCGGCTGGTGGAATGATCGCCAGCAACTGACGGACTGGTTCCGGCTCGGGATCTCGATCCAGCCGAATTCCACCATTGCCGCAATCTTCAGCGGCGCGGCACTGCTGTCGGTGGCATTCGGCTACAAGCGAGTGGGCGCCGCGTTCGGCATGGTCGTGCTGCTGGTCGGCTCGACGGCGCTCGTGCAGTGGGTCACGCCCGTCGATTTCGAGCGGTTGAACACGTTTCTCCTGTTCGACCGGCAATGGGGACGGACCGGGGTGATCGATCCGGGCCGCATGGGTCCTCCCGGAGCAACATCCTGGACGCTGATCGGCATTGCCCTCACGCTCTTCGCCCTGCGCGATCGGCGGTCGCGCTGGCTGATCACCCGGGTGTCGATGATGGCGCTCGCGTTAGGCGTCCTGTCAGTGGCCGGATACTTCTACGGCGCTGACCGGCTCTTTTCGCTGCCGTCGTTCACGGTCATTGCCCTGCAGACGGCTACGTTCACCATCGCCGTTGCGTCTGGATGCATCGCCGCGGTACCCGAACTGGCACCGACCCGGTGGTTCCTCGACCAGGGAGCGACGGGGGCCGTCGCCCGGCGCGCTGTCCCCCTCATCATCTTCATTCCGTTCCTGGCGGGATGGGCGCGCCTGTTCGGCGAACGCCGCGGGCTGTACGACAACAGTTTCGGGACCGCGGCGCTGGTGGTGGTGCTCATCATCCTCCTGCTGGCGCTGCTGTCCTGGATGTTGCGCACCATCTATGCGCACGAAGCGGCGTTGCGCGATACCGAGCGCCGGGTCACGGCAACGCTGGAAAGCATCACCGACGGATTCGTCACACTCGACCGCCGGTGGCGCTACCGATTCGTCAACGCCGAGGCGGCCCGTTTGCTGGAACGCGATCCCGCCGAGTTCCAAGGGCGGACGGCGTGGGAGATGTTCCCGGAATCCGTCGACACGCTGTCGTACCGCGAGTTGCATCGCGCGATGGCGGAGCGAGTGAGTGTTTCATACGAGGATTACAACCCGGTCCTCCAGCGCTGGTATGCGAATCGTGCGTATCCGACCAGCGACGGAGCGCTCACCGTCTACTTCCAGGACGTAACGGCGCGCCGCGACGCCGAGGCGGAACGTGCGGCGGACCTTGCCGGTGTTTCCCGCCTGCAGTCCCTCAGTACCAAGCTGGTTCAGAGCGGCGACTTCACTTCGCTGTTGCAGCAGATCCTGGCCGGCGCCATCGAGCTGACCGCCACGACCAAGGGCGCCATCCAGTTCCTCGACCATGAGACCGGACACCTGCGGATCGTCGTTCACCAAGGTTTGGGGCCAGACTTCCTCTCGCGCTTCGCCGATCGGGGCGCCCCCCTGGGTTGCGACCGGGCCGTGCAAACGATGCAGCGGGTGGAAATCGAGGACCTGGTTCTGGACCAGGCGTGGCAGGGCACCGAGGACCTTCGCGTCCTTCTCGATGACGGGATCCGTGCCTTCCAGTCCACTCCGCTGGTGAGCCGTGGCGGGCGCTTGTTAGGCGTGCTCACCACGCACTTCGCGGAACCGCACCGGCTGAGCGACCGGGAAATTCGGCATCTCGACCTGCTGGCGCGCATGGCCGCCGACTACATGGAACGATCGCAGGCCGAGGAAACGCTCAAGAGCGCCGACCGGCTCAAGGATGAATTCCTGGCGATGCTGGCGCACGAACTGCGCAATCCGCTGGCCCCGATCGTGAATGCGGTGCAAATCCTGAAGCACACCCACGGAACGGACGACGCCGTTCGCGGGACCGCCGACATGTTGCAGCGCCAGGTCAGCCAACTTTCGCGGCTGACGGACGACCTGGTAGACGTCAGCCGCATCAGTCGTGGCAAGATCGAGCTCGTCACGCAACTGGTCGACGTGAGGGCCGTGGTGGACCAGGCAGTTGAAGCGGGCCGTCCGCTGTTTGACGCCAAGGCACAGGATCTCGATGTGACGCAGGCGGTCAGGCCGATCCGGGTCGACGGCGACTTCACGAGGCTGACGCAGGTCGTCGGGAACATGCTCAGCAACGCGTCGAAGTTCTCGAGCCGTGGCAGTCGAGTCTCGCTGGTGGTCGAGGAAGAGTCGGAAGACACGGTCGCGATCCGGGTGAGGGATGCCGGCATCGGGATCAAGGCGGAGGACCTGCCTCACATCTTCGACATGTTCATGCAGGGGGACCGGTCGCTCGAGCGTTCCACCAGCGGTCTGGGAATCGGCCTGACGCTCGTGAAGACGCTCGTCGAAATGCATGGCGGCTCTGTGGACGTGACCAGCGATGGACCGGGAACCGGCAGCGAATTCGCGATCAGGCTACCGCTGTCCCAGGCGACCGCCCCCGCCGACATCGCGCCGGTGACGAACGGGAAGAGCCGTCGCACGCAGCGCGTCCTCATCGTCGACGACAATGAAGATGGGGCGGAGTCACTGGCGAACGTTCTGATGCTCGCCGGCCACGTCACGCTCACGGCACACGATGGCATCGCCGCGCTGAGCATTGCCGAGCAGTTCCGGCCCGACATCGTGCTGCTCGACATCGGGCTGCCGCACCTGAACGGCTACGAAACGTGCCGGCGGATCCGCGCCCAGTCGTGGGGGAAGTCCATCACGATGGTGGCGGTCACCGGGTGGGGTCAGGAGTCCGCACGACAACAGTCGACCGAGGTGGGCTTCGATCAACACCTGGTCAAGCCCGTAGATGCCAGAGTGCTGCTCGCCCTCGTTAACGACGATCGCGCGGGTAGTGCCTGATCGCGGATGGCGCTGGGCTGCACTGATGAACACCGATTGAGCCGGCGGGAACGGGCGCGTGCTGCCGGCGCGCACTTCAGGAACGGTCTGGCGCCCGTTCCCGCCGGCTCATCAGTGTGGATCCGTACACTCAGCGCCATCCGCGTTCTGCCCTACCGCGGCCATCGTCACTCGTCACCCGCGGTCATCGTTACTGACGGAGGGCGACATTCGGGTCGACGCGTGAGGCACGGAACGCCGGTCCGGCGCTGGCGAGCAACGCCACCACCAGCAGCACGAGCGAGACGAGGCCGAACACGATCGGGTCCCGGGGCGACTGCCGGAACATCAGGTTCTCCATCCACTTCGATCCCCAGAGCGCCAGGCCGCCGCCAAGGATCACGCCGGCGAGCACCAGCCGGACGCCGCTCGACATCACCAGCCGCATGACGTCCGACATCGACGCGCCTAACGCGAGGCGCACGCCGAGTTCCTGCGTCCGCTGGGCGACGTCGTAGGCGATCAGCGAATAGAGGCCGATGGCGGCCAGGACCAGCGCCAGCCCGCCGAAGGCGACAAACATCGTGGCGCCGAATTTCCACGCCTGCCGCTGCGGGTCGATCAGCGTGACGAGGGGCACGGCGTTCGCGTACGCTGCCCCGGGCATTTCCCGTTGCATCCGGCGACGCAACGGCTCGAGGAGCGACGCCGGGTCGCCGTTCACCCGGACGAAAAACTGCGGGTACATCGCGCCTTCTTCCTGTGCGGCCGGGACGTAGTACGTGAACTCCCGTTCGTCGGTCAGCGTGCGCACGCGCATCTCTTCGGCGATGCCGATGACGGTGGAGCAGGGCATCGTGTCGGCGCCGATGCGCATGCATTCGCCGAGGGCTTCCCTGTCGGGCCAGATCGCGTTGGCCATTCCTTCGCTGACGACCACCACCCTGGGTGCGCCGGCGCGATCGGTTTCGTCAAAGGCGCGGCCGCGCAGGATGCGAGTCCCGGTGGTGGCGAAATAGTCCGCCGTACCGGCCTGCAGGATGAACCGGCCGCGCCGGCGCATGGAGTCCACGCCCGTCACGAAAATCCCCCGGCCTTCATTGCTCCAGAATGGCACCGACGCGACCGTGGCCGCGTGCGTGACCCCCGGCACCTCGAGCACGGCGCGCAGCAGCCTGTCATTGAGGGCGTTCGTTGCGTCGTCGCCGAGCCGGACGCCACGCATGTTCGCTCCCGCAAAGATCAGGCGGTCGGCATCGTACCCGAGGCGGTAGTCCTGCACGTTCTGCAGGCTGCGCACGAACAGTCCCGCGCCGACCAGGAGGACGACCGACAACGTGGCTTGCAGCACCAGGAGCGCCGTGCGTGTGCCGCCCCGCCGGTACGTTCCCTCGCGCGATCCCGTCTTGAGCGCCGACGCCAGGTCGCCCTGGCCCGCCTGCAGCGCCGGCACCAATCCGGTGAGGAGCGCAACAAGCATGGTGGCGAGGCCCGCGAACAGTACGGTGCGCCCATCGGTGGCGACGGTCAGTGGCTCGCCATCGGCGAAGAAGAAGGTTCGCAGCGCGGCCGAGCCCCACTGGGCAATGACCATCCCGGCCGCCCCGCCGAGCACCGCCAGCACCAGGCTTTCCGTCATCAGCTGCCTGACGAGCCGGCCGCGGCTCACGCCTAACGCCAGCCGGACCGCGATTTCCCGCTGCCGGCCGACGGCGCGCGACAGCAACAGGTTGGCGACGTTGGCACAGGCGATGAGGAGGACGATGAACGCGACGCCGGCGATCCAGCGGGCGACGACCGAGTCGCGGCCGGCCTGTGGTCCGCGGTTGATCTGCACCGGCGCCAGTGCGATGGCGGCGCGGGCGCTGTCCGGGCTGCCGATCGCGGGGGCATGCGCGGCCTCGTTCCGCCAGCTCTGGTAGTACGCGGCCTTGAGGTCGGCTTCGGCAGCCGCCAGGCTGACATCCGGCTTGCGCCGCACGACCAGCTCGAGCCAAGTCCATCCGTAATTGCCGGTGTAGCTCGGCCCGCGGAATTCGTGCGCGTAATTCGTGATCGGGATGTATGCCGCCGGAACGCCCTGGTCGGACATCCCGACAAAACCCTCGGGGGCCACGCCGATGATGGTGCGCGGAATCTGGTTAATGCGAACCGTCTCCCCGATCACGTCGGGCGCGCCGCCGAACTGTGCCTGCCAGAACGCATGCCCGAGAACCGCCACCGGCTGGCCGGCCGGCATGCTGTCGTCGGTCGCGTCGAATAACCGGCCATGCACGGGCCGCGCATTGAAGAGC
>CBIHMX010000003.1:0-25087 GCA_966211115.1 uncultured Gemmatimonadaceae bacterium
TCGACGCCGATGGGCGCTACGACTTTGGCCGGATCGCGCAGGTCAGTGGAGACCTGGCTGTCGCGCAGGCGCAGGCCGATTCGATCCTGCAGCAGTCGCCAAGTCACCTGCTCGGCCTCATCCTCGCCGCCGCCGTCGCCGACGCCCGGGGAGACCACGCCACCCGCGCCGCTATCGAAGAACGGTTGCTCGCGGCCGAAGCCGGCGAGCTGGCCCGCGGACTGGATGAGTACACGCGACACAAACCGGACATCGACGCCGCGGTCAGCGCTGCCCGCACCCGCCGTTGATCCGTCCCCTGTGGCCTGTGGCTTGTGGTCCTTGTTGCGTGTGTGACCTCGACTCTGATTCCTGACCCCCAATCGCCAGTTACCAATGTCCCGTGTAATCCATGTCGGCCACAGCCCCGATTCCGATGACGCGTTCATGTTTTACGCGCTGGCCGAAGGCCTCATCGACACCGGTGAACTGACATACACGCATGAACTGCAGGACATCGAAACCCTCAACCGGCGAGCTCTCAACGGTGAGCTCGAGGTCACGGCCGTTTCGATTCACGCGTACGCCTACCTCGCTGACCGGTACGCGCTGCTGCCGAGCGGGTCCTCGATGGGGGATCGTTACGGCCCGCGGCTCGTTTCCAGGGCGCCCGGAACGCTGGCTGATGCAGTGGGGGCGCGTATCGCGGTCCCCGGCCTGCTAACGACCGCGTACCTCGCACTCAGACTTGCCGTGCCCCGTTTTGAACCGGTGGTCGTTCCTTTCGATCAGATCGAAGACCGGGTTGCCTCGGGCGAGGTCGATTTCGGTCTCCTCATTCACGAGGGCCAGCTGACGTATTCAGACGCCGGATTTGCGCTCGTCGCAGACATGGGGGAGTGGTGGTTTTCGCAGACTGGACTCCCCCTTCCGTTGGGTGGGAACGTCGTCAGAAAGGACTTGGGAACGCAATTAATTAGTACAATTTCGCGCCATCTTCGCGCCAGTATCGACTATGCATTGGACCATCGAACGGGGGCCCTGGATCACGCCATGAAGTACGCCCGCGGCTTGGATCGAGGCAAGGCTGACACCTTCGTGGGGATGTACGTGAATGACTGGACTCGCGACTACGGTGAGCGCGGACGTCAGGCCGTACGGACCCTTCTCGACCACGGCGTCAGCGCCGGGGTGATCAGCAAACCAGTCACGGTGGAGTTCGTCGACTGATTCGCCGAAAGTGATCAAGGCCGGGCGTCGCTCGGCCTAACGCTCGCGGCGAACGGAAGCGCCTCCGGGACGATGACACTTCGTCAGGGCGCTTGACGTCGACGCCTCGCGATTGTACTAGGTGGTCGCGGCAGTACGCTCGTTCGCCGCGAGATTCCACACCAAAAAAAGACGCTGCGGGCTGTGGGTGCCCCCAGCAACCCAGCCGCCGGATCGTGACCGGCGTTTTTCACCGCTAAGGAGGCACGCAATGCCGCGGGACGAGGAAGTAATGAAGCCCCTGTTCTTCTCCGACGACGATGAGGCAGAGGACTCCGGATACGGCGGCGGTTCGTCGTTTGACGATGACGACGACGAAGAAGGCGGCTGGGGCTCCGGCAAGCAGAGCAGCGATCTGTGGGACGAACCGGAGGAAGCCTCCCTCGACGAAGACGAGGAGCTCACCGACCTGAGCGAAGAAGCAGGCGATGACGACGAGGAAGTCGTTTTTGGGGCTCCACCGCCCGCGCCTCGCGCGCGCGCAAAAGCCGCGTCGCCGCCCGCTCCGGCGACCGTGAAGGCCGCGCCGGAGCGGGCGCCCACGCCGCCAGCGAAAACGAAGGCCGCACCCGCCCCCAAAGCCGCTCCCAAGGCCAAGGCGCCGGCAAAGGCCAAGACTGCCGCCAAATCGAAGAAGGCCGCGAAGCCCGCCAAGGCGGCTCCAAAGAAGGCGGCGAAAAAGCCAGCGACGGCCAAGAAGGCTTCACGGAAGCCCGCGAAGAAAGCAGCACGCGGCAAGAAGTAGCGCAGACCTGTGGATCGGGCCGCGATCGTGGAGTCAGTCCGCGATCGCGGCCTTTTTCGTTCTGCCTAGCCAATGAACATCGCCGACGCGTAATGTTGCCGCATGGCGGACTCGCCTCTCGCATTGCTCAGGGCCCACGCACGTCATGCACCGTGGAACGCGCGCGGACTCGCTGCTCACGTGTCGGCGCTCGTCGATTCTGCCGGCGTCCGACCGACAAATGCTTCCGCCAGGGCAGCGCCATCCGCCCGGGCGGTGCGTTTTTACGTCGCGAACAACCTGATGGACCGGCCTGACGGGGTCGGCACGTCAGCGACGTACAACTATCGCCACTTCCTGCAACTGCTCGCGATCAAGCTGCGGCAGCGTGAAGGCTCGACCCTCGAGGGGATCCGGAAGGAGATGCAGGACACGACCGGAGACGCCCTCGAACGTCGCGTGGCACAATCCCTCGCACCGGTCCTCCTCACGGGTCGACCCGGCCACGCGGAACTCGACGAGGCCGCGCCGGCGTCCTGGCGCCGCGTGCCCGTCGCCGAAGGGATCGAGTTGCACCTGCGTGACGACTCACCCGCCGCGCGCGACGAGACAGTCATGGCGTTGCGCGAGGCCATCCGCTCCACGCTCGGTCGTTCCGAAGCCTGACAGATGGATCAACACCCGTTGCCCTCCACACCCGCTGCGGATGACTTTCGCGATCGCACGGTCGTGTTGACCGGAGTCGGCCGGCCGGGTCAGGTGGGTGAGGTAGTAGCGGCGGCCTTCGCCAGCCGTGGCGCCACACTCTTCTTGATCGATCGGGACGAGAAGGCGGTGAAGGAGCGCGCCTCTACCGTCGGTAGCACGGCTCATGGCTTCGCCTGCGACCTGACCGATCCCGTCGCCACCGAGGCCGTGGCGCGCAAGGTCGCGAGCCTCTCCCCGTCAGGCGTGAATGCCGTGGTCCACATGGCGGGAGGCTACGTCGAGGGGGCGCCGGTCGCCGACACCGACCCCGCCACCTGGCACAAACTCATCGCCATCAACCTGACCACTGCATTCGTCGCCACCCGCGCCTTCGTGCCACTCGTCAGGCAGGCCCGCGGCACCATGGTCTACTTTGCATCGTCCGCTGCGCTTCCCGGCGCCCCGGTGGCCAACGCGTCGGCTTACGCCACCGCCAAAGGCGGCGTGGTTACCTTGATGCGTGCCGTAGCCGCTGAAGAGAAAAAGGCTGGCGTACGCGCCAACGCACTGGCCCCGCAGGCCATTCGCACCGACACCAACCTCGCCTCGATGGGAGAAGACAAGCAGTACGTCGAACGCGAAACGATTGCCGCCTGGGTGCTCTGGCTGGCATCTGCGGC
Source organism: uncultured Gemmatimonadaceae bacterium (assembly GCA_966211115.1). Lineage (GTDB taxonomy): Bacteria > Gemmatimonadota > Gemmatimonadetes > Gemmatimonadales > Gemmatimonadaceae > JABWBJ01. The sequence continues at coordinate 3,340 of CBIHMX010000003.1, forward strand.
ATCTGGGCCGATCTCTGGCCAGGTCATCAGGCTCGGCTGAATCATGCTCGGTCCCGACTCTTCCAAGCCGCCGGCCGACGAGCCAGGAGCAAAGCGGTCGCCATCGCGGATCGTGTTGCTCGATCGCAGCCTGGAGTCGTTGCCGTTGTTCCGGCTCAGTGATTCTTCCGATACCGGACCAGTCGTTCACGTTCCGGACGCCGGTGGCCGATGGCGCGTACTGCCCGCTCCCGGAGACCGCCTGCCCGGCACGTTCGACCAGGACGTCTATGTCGAGGTGTGCCGGCGGTATCACGAAAGCGGCGCGCCCGCCGACGGCGGAGTCACTTTCACGCTGCACGCCCTCCTGCGCGCCATAGGCCGGCGCGCGGACGGACGCACCTATGAACAGTTGCGCGGAGCGCTCGTCAGGCTGGAACGAACGACGCTCGAGTCCGTCGATGCGTACTGGAGCGCCACATCCGGCTGCCCGGTCTCGCTGCGTTTCACGCTGTTCTCCAGCGTCAGCATCGATCGCCGTCGTCAGGCAGACAAGGACCAGTTGTCATTGTTCGCCACCCTGTCTTCATCCGAGCCTGGCGACGCGCGGGTCACGCTCTCGCCCCCGCTGCGGGCGAACATTGCCGCCGGGCACTCGTCGATGATTCTGTCTTCGCAGTATTTCGGATTGTCGTCCCCCGTCGCCCGGCGGCTGTATCGCATGATCGAAGTGAGCCGCTCCGAAGGCAGTCTCGCCTGGCGGGTCAGCCTTGAACGGCTCGCTGAACGCGTGCCGCTCGCTCAGCGATATCCCTCACACCTGGTTCGTGTCCTGCAGCCAGCGCATGAAATGCTGCTCTCGGCAGGTATCCTGCGGAGCGCGGATGTGCGACAACAGCGACGCGCCTGGTTCGTGGACTACGTCCTGGCCGCACGGGCCAGGTAGTTCCGGCAGCTTCTCGAGACCACACCGCTGGGACGGGTCGCACTTGATGAAATCGCGTCCACGGCTCCTTGCGGGGGGGCCTCAACCCGGTGTTAGCATTCGTTGGGCATCCGCTTGCTGCAGATAACGCAACCCGTTGTGCCGCAACGCGTGACCCACTGTACGGCTGCGCAGTCCGGGTCAGCAGGTCGGGAACTCGACGTCCCCGGCACACGTACTGACGAGAGTCAGCTCTCTCACTTCAGGTGTATCGATGCGTCCATCCCGTAGAACCGCTCTGATCGGTGTGCTCCTTCTCCCCGCCCTGGCGGGGGCTTTTGTCATTCAGGATCGCGCCTCTCGCGAAGGGGGACGCCTTTTTGCCCAGGTGCTCGATCTCGTCAACGCAAGGTTCGTCGATTCCGTCGACGCCGCCGATCTGTACGAGAAGGCCGCGCGCGGTCTCGTCACCCAGTTGCAGGACCCGTATTCCGAGCTCATGTCACCGCGGCAATTGACGCAGTTCAACACGAGCACCGCGGGTCGGTACGGCGGCATCGGCATGCGCATCGAGGAGCAGCCGGGCAAGGGCGTCACTATCGTCACGGTCTTTCCCAATACTCCGGCCGAAAAAGCCGGTATTCGCGAAGGCGACGTTATCGTTCGTATCGACACGCTTGCCGTTCGCGGATGGAACTCGCGCCGCGTTGCCGACTCGCTCACCGGAACGCCGGGCACAAAGGTAAACGTCACGTTTGCCCGTCCGGGTGTGCCCGATCCGATCAAGGCGACGTTCACTCGCGCATTGATTCGAGTCCCTGCCGTACCGTTTGCGCTCATGTTCGACGGCAAGGTCGGCTACATCCCGTTACAGGGCTTCAACGAGACATCGACAGCTGAGCTGGCACGCGCCGTTGCCACCCTGCAAGCACAGGGAGCGAGGGGTCTCGTGCTCGACTTGCGCGGGAATCCCGGTGGATTTCTTGATCAATCACTGTCGATCAGCAACCTCTTCCTGAAAGAAGGACAGGAGATCGCGAGTGTTCGCGGACGCAATGTCGAGCCGCAGACGTATTACGCTCGCGAAAAACCGATCGCACCGTCGCTACCGCTGGTCATCCTCACCGACCAGTACTCGGCGTCTGCTTCAGAAATCGTTGCTGGCGCCCTTCAGGACCACGATCGCGCGGTGATCGTCGGGACAACGTCGTTCGGCAAGGGGCTCGTGCAGACCGTCTTCAATCTCGATGGCGGCTACGCCCTCAAGATGACGACCGGCAAATGGTATACGCCTTCTGGTCGATCCATCCAGAAGGAGCGGATCCTCACCGAAGATGGCAATTGGGTCGAGGTGGATCACGACTCCCTCGACCAGGGCGAACGTCCGATGTTCAAGTCCGACGCGGGACGTACGGTGTATGGCGGCGGCGCCGTCACGCCGGATCTGGTCGTCAAGCCTGACACGTTCACGACCGCCGAGCAGGAATTCCGGAAAGCGACCGCGCCCAAGTCGCCCGACATGTATGTCGCGATTTACGACTACGCCTTCGAGCTGAAGGACAAGGTGAAGCCTGACTTCACGGTCCAGCCTGCGTGGCGCGATGAGCTGTACCGCCGGCTGCAGGCGAAGGGCATCGAGGTGGACCGTGCCCTCTATAACGGCGCGGCGCGCTACATCGATCGCGAGCTCGACCTCAGGATCACGCGCCTCGCCTTTGGCGATTCCACGGCGCGGCGGCGGACGATCGATGACGATCCGCAACTGCGGCGCGCCCTCGAACTCATCAGGCAGGGCGACACCCAGCAGGAGCTCTTCGCACTGGTGACCGCAAAGCGGTAAATTGGCGTCATGACAAAGACGGTCTTCGGCGCCGCCACGGTCATCGTGGCGGCGCTTCTTTCGGGGTTCGGTGCACAGGAGCAGTCGGTCGCGCCGCAACCGGGCGAAACGCATTTCGCCAACATCCGGCAGGTCACGTTCGGCGGTGAAAACGCCGAGGCGTACTTCAGCCGCGACGGCCAGTGGATCACCTTCCAGTCCACACGTGACGGTCGAGCGTGCGATCAACAGTACGTCATGCGGGTCGATGGCTCCGGCCTGCAACGTGTTTCGAATGGCAACGGGAAAACGACCTGCGGGTGGTTTCTTCCCGATGGCCAACGCCTGTTTTTCGCGTCCTCGCATGCCCACGACTCGACCTGTCCGCCGCGGCCCGATCCGTCTCGCGGGTATGTCTGGGGACTGGACCGGTTCGACATCTACACCGCCAATCGCGACGGTACGGGCCTTCGGCGCCTGACGAATTACGATGTCTACACGGCCGAGGGTGTGCTGTCCCCGGACGGTCGTCGTATCGTTTTCACGTCCCTCAAGGACGGCGATCTGGACATCTACACCATGAACGTCGACGGGTCCGATGTTCGCCGCCTTACGACAGCGCCGGGATATGACGGCGGACCCTGGTGGTCGCCTGACGGCACCAAGATCGCTTATCGCGCCTGGCACCCGCCCGATTCAGCCGGCCTCGCCGAATATCGCGGGCTTCTGGCCCAGCGAATGATCCGACCCAATCGGATGGAGCTCTGGGTGATGAACGCGGACGGAAGCGACCAGCGCCAGATCACCCGCCTCGGAGGCGCAAACTTCGGCCCGTCATGGACGCCGGACGGACGCCGCATCGTTTTTTCGTCCAACTACAAGAACCCGCGAAGTCGCAACTTCGAACTCTACCTCGTGAACGTTGATGGCTCCGGACTGGAACAGGTCACCAGCCACGACGAGTTCGACGGATTCCCGATGTTCAGTCCCGATGGCCGTCGCCTGATCTGGGCGTCGAATCGTGGAAACTCGAAACCGGGCGAGACGAACCTTTTTATCGCCGACTGGAAGAACTGACGTCTGCTGTGCGCGGCCGATCTACTTCCGTCGCGAACTGGTAAGGGCATACAATCCAACGACCCCTCACTGGGAGTACGTATGCTGGCGTTGGGGATCATCGGGGCGATCGTGCTCGCGATTCTATTCCGCTCCGTGAAGATCATCGGACAGGCGGAAGTGATCGTGGTCGAACGCCTCGGCCGCTTCCACCGCGTCGCGCGGTCAGGGTTGAACCTGCTCATACCGTTCATCGAGCGCCCGCGACACCTCGATGTCCGGTACTCCGAAACAGACGTTTCCGGCCTCAGACGGATTACGTCCGGGTCCACGCCGCGAATCGACCTGCGAGAGCAGGTTCTGAATTTTCCCAGCCAGCCGGTCATCACGAAGGACAATGTCACGATCGACATCGATGCCGTGCTGTACTACCGCATCGCTGATCCACAGAAAGCCACCTACACGGTTCAAAACCTTCCGTACGCTCTCGAGACGCTGACGAAAACCACCTTGCGCCAGATCGTTGGCGAGATGGAGCTCGACAGCACGCTCGCCAGTCGCGAGATGATCAACAAACGGATGCGCGAAGTCATCGAGGAAGCGTCCATTGGATGGGGTGTGGACGTCACCCGCGTTGAACTACAGGCCATCGAGCCTCCTGCCGACATCCAGCAGGCTATGGAACTGCAGATGCGGGCCGAACGTGAACGGCGCGCGGCCGTCACGACCGCCGAGGCGGGCAAGCGGGCTGCCATTCTCGAGGCGGAAGGCGTGAAGGAGTCCCAGGTTCGACGGGCAGAGGGCGAGCGTGAGGCGTCCATCCTTCGCGCCCAGGGCCAGGCGGAAGCGCGATTGACCACCGCGAACGCCGAAGCCGAGGCGCTGCGTCGCATTGCGGAGTCGCTGCCCGAGGGTCAGGCCGCGATGTACCTGCTCGGCCAGAAATACCTCGAGTCGCTCCCGTCACTGACCCAGGGAAAGGGATCGACTGTCTTCCTGCCGATCGAAGCGTCAGGGGTTATGGGCGCATTGGGAAGCCTTCGCGAGGTGCTGAAAGCCTCCGGGGGATCCGCATCCGGCCAACCCGAGACGCCTCGAGCGCTGAGGCCGGGGTCGTTCGACGACAAGAATCCCAAAGGCGAGTAGCCCCTTTGACCACTCCCATCGATCACGCTCGCGCCGAGCGCATCGCGCGGGCCCATCGCTGCGATCGCTGTCTGGAGTACAGCTTCAAGAAGATGGTTGTGAAGCCGGCAGCGCTGTCTCATCAGAAGGAACTCGGCGCCATGTGGATTGCCACGAGAGTCTGCGGGGTGTGTGGACTCGAAAGCGAGCTCGCGCTCGATGCCGAAGGCGACATCCTGTACGGCTAGGGAGGGCCGCGGGCCCCAACGCTGTGTGTTTGGAACGCGTAGCACGATTGAGCAGCGTTCGGCAGCGCCCGTTCAACCAGGGAAACCGATCCCAAGACTGGCTTCAGAAGCGCGTATCTCGTTGGATGCGGGCAACTTGGATATGGGTCCCTTGGTGGTTAGTTTTCAACACCGTTCAGCCAGGGAACAGGTCGGGTTTACAGTTTTGGAGGAGTCAATGCGCACGCCTCGACCGGCGACTTACAACCCCGCGCAGGCGCTGCATTTGATCGCAAGCGACCGTACGGGTTCGCCGCTTAGTTGCCCTTCGTGCTCCGGAAATATCGAGCGCTCACCAGACCTTATCCCGCCGGCCCCGCACTCGCACGTGACGTTGAAGTGCACGTCATGCGGTCGCGTGGCCCGCTACATCGCCGGCGCCGCCTGAGAACGGTTCAGGCCCCTTAAAGCGAGCATTGTCAATGGATTTCGTCGCTCCCGTGTCTATACCGGGAGCGGCTTGCGTCATGGCGTACCGGGACGCTCAAATCCCGGTTTTCAGGGTACCCGTACAACCCGGTCAGGCACGAGCGCCGTCGGGGACGTCGAGTACGATCTTTTCACACCAGCCCGACCGGGACAGGAGAGGACAAGTAGCAATGGCACGCATCACCGGAACCGTGAAGTGGTTCAACGACGCGAAGGGATTCGGGTTCATCTCGCATGATGGCGGGCCCGATGTCTTCGTTCACTTTAGCGCCATTCAGTCGAGCGGATTCAAGTCGCTCGCTGAAGGGGATCGCGTAGAGTTCGAGATTGTCCAGGGTCAGAAGGGACCTCAGGCCGCTGACGTCGTTAAGGTCTGAGTAGCGGTCCAGTCGAACGGGTGGCGCGTCCCGCGATTTTCGCGGGACGCGCTCTGTTTCCGGGCTGTCCAGTTAAGCTCGCCGCCTTGCTTAACCGTTAAGGCCGGGTTTGGTAGTTATTCCTCCGGGGCTGTCGGTCACCTCGGAGACATTTGTTCGTCTTTTTGAGGAGCAACCAATCTCAGACGACGACGATGCCCAGTGAGAAGTCCCTGTATCGCCGAACGCTGCCAGGTGGCGGATTCGTGAACGTCGAACTCGACCCGCCCACGACGTCGGGAACGCATCGTGCGCACGTAGAGGTCGAGCGGCGCACCGATCCTCAGCGGAGGGACGGCCATGCTCCTCCAGTCGTTGCCTCGGCGGAGGGCGGGACCCGGCAAAGCGTCTTCGCTCAACTGCTCGCCGTCGCGGCGGACAACGTTGCGGTGGCTCGAGCACTCTTGCGTTGGCGATCCGACGGGCGCGCGCGCTTTTAACTTGTCGTTCAAAAAGGGCCTCGAGGTAGCGAGGCCCTTTTGGTGCGTTCGTGTCAGGACGCCATGACGTTGAACGGTGCTCTTGTCGGCCGTCCTCCGGGGTCATTCGACTGAGTGCGTCGCACGGCCGGATCGGACCGCACACCCAGCAGGTGCGCCGTCTGATGGTACAGGCGCATGGCCTGGAGCGGCGCCGTGAAGCGGCGAGCACCGCCGTCTGCGATCGCGTCTGCTTCTTCACGCACGGCGCGTGGAAGGGCGCGCGATAACGGATGCGCAAGCAACTGGCGGACGCGACTGGCGTCACGCGCAATCAAGGCAGCACACAGCGAATCAAGGAAGGCGAGCATGGCGCCTCCGGCGCTTTGTGTCTAATTCACACCTTGCAACTAACAATAACCGCCCAAGGGCTGGTTACCGTGATCCCAGGCACGTTTCCCCGGTTCACGGCTCCTTCGTCCGAACAATGGCATCCAGCCGTCACGAACGCGTCACACAGGCCTAGCGGTCGTTCACTGACAGTACGCGAGAGGCTGGCAGCGAGTTCCCTACAACAGGTCGAGTCGTACCCCGCGCCGCGTGCCCTTTCTTCGGCGGGGTGCATGTCGATACAACTGCGCCGGTCGACCCCGTCCTTCTCCGCGCCAGTCGCCGGTCGGCTCCACGAGAAACGCTGCCTGCAGCGCCCGCCGAAAACTCGCCTTGTGCAGGTGGCGCCCCAGCACGGTTTCATACGTTTGCTGCAGCTCGGAAAGTGTGAATTCCCTTGGCAGGAGGGAAAAGGCCAGCGGCGATTGCTCGATCCGCGAACGCACGACCTCGATGGCGCTGGCAACCATCCGACGATGGCGCTCTGGGAGCGCCGACACCTGTTGCGTGGTGAGCCAGTTCGCTACGCGCCCAGGCGATGGCACGAGGGCGATGTAACACACGGAAAGCTGCGTGCTGCCTGGGTGCGCGGAACCGTCCCCGAACGCGCCTGCCTGCTCGATCCAGCCTGGCGCGATCCCGCAGGCACGCTTCGCCACCCGTTTCGCGATGGCGTCAAGACGTTCGCCGGTGCGCAACGCTTCCCATGGCAGCACCAGCGATCGCTGCTTGCCCACCGGCCGCGAGTCCGCGAGCACACACACGTCGCGCTCCCGGCAGGTCAGGACCACGAGGTCGATCGAAACCGGTGCGCGGTGTGACGGTGTTCGGACAGCCATGACGCGCGAATTAGTCTCATGTTGAGACTAATGTCAAGCGCCTTATTCGCGCGGCGCGGGCCTCCGCGGCGATCTTCGTTCGCCCGCCCCGAAGGCGAGAAGGGGCGGAATCGAAATCGGAAGCGTCGCCGTGATACCGATCTCTCCGGTCAGTGCCCGTGCTGCCGCCCGCTGCGAGGCGGCGAACCCTCCCCAGGCGACGAGATACGTGGGGACATCGGGGGCCTCCAACAGCGCATACGGTGACCCGAACGCAACGAGGATGAGCTGGGACGTCCGCCCTCGTATCCCCCGGATCATCGCCTCTAACGCCGGCGGAGCACCGGCCGTCGCACTCGTCGAGCTGATGTTCACGTACGAACCGAGAATGACCACGTCCGTGCTCTCGAGCGACGACAGGAAGGCATCGAGGTTGGGCAGGCTATCGTCTGCATTCACATACGTGCTCGTGAAACTGACACCCAGACGGCGAAGCTCCGCGTGAAACGCGATCCCGGCGGCAAGATCCGGACGGCGCGCGTACGTGATCGATCGCACCCGTGCACCCGCAGCGAATGGCACCAGCGTGTTCTGGTCCCTGCCCAGCACAATTCCACGATCGGCGATCGTCTGCGCCAGGGCCGTGTGCGCGGAGTCGCCGACCACGGACCGAATGCGGTCGATTGGCGTCAGGCGCTGCCGGCGGAGGCCGAGTTCGTCCTTCATCAGCAGGACCCGCCGGACCGACTCATTCACGCGGCTTTCGGTGTAGCGTCCTTCGGAGATGCCGGCGATGACGGCGCTGATGGCACCCGGCACATCCGCCGGCATGAGCAGGATATCGTTGCCCGCCGCGATCGCTCGCTTGGCTGCCTCCACCGCACCGAACCGGTCGATGACGCCGGCCATGTCCATGGCATCGGTCACGAGCAACCCGTCGAACTTCATGTCGCGGCGAAGCAGGTCGGTCATGACGCGCGGCGACAGCGTCGCCGGTACTCCACTGGAATCGAGGGCGGGAAGGAATCCGTGAAATGTCATGATCGCGCCGACACCAGCGCGGACCGCGGCACGGAACGGAACCAGTTCCACCGTGTCGAGTCGCGCGCGCGATGCGTTCACCTGGGCCAGCGCGAGGTGTGAATTCGTCTCGGTGTCGCCGTGACCCGGAAAGTGCTTGCCGGTGGCGACGACCCCGTTGGCCTGGAGCCCACGCACGTACGCGGCCCCCAGCCGAGCCGCCAGCGCAGGATCCTCGGCGTAACTGCGTGCGCCGATGACCGGATTCGCGGGGTTGTTGTTGACGTCGAGGACCGGTCCAAACGACATGTGGATGCCCAGCGCCCGCGATTCGACCGCCGTGACCCGCGCCATCTGGTACGCCAGGGCCGTGTCGCGCGAAGCCCCCAGCGCCATTTGCCACGGGAACGTCGTGGCCCCGCCGAGTTCGATGACGTTAGGCAGGAAATGACCTCCCCGCGCGCGGAAGCCGACGCCCGTCTCTTCGTCTGCGCTCATCAGCAGCGGAAGTTCACTCAGCTGCTGCAGGGCATTGATCTTGACCGCGATGTCGATGGGACCGCCGACCGACACGATGAAGCCACCGACGTGATCGTCCGTCACCAGCCGCTTGATTCGTCCCCACTCGGCGCTCCCCTCCGGCACGTAGTCGCCGAGGATGAAGGGCCAGACCAATTGAGCGACACGGTCGCGCAGTGGCATGGCCGCGAGGAGCGAATCGGCCCAGGCGTCGCCGGGTTTTTCGGGGCCCGCCGCCTTGGAGGAGAGAGGCGTCACGCCGGACCCGCCCGATGCGCAGCCCGTCGCCGCGAGCGCAAAGATGGCAAGAACGCACCGGCGCCTGTTCGCTGACATCATGGCATCACCAGTTGATGGTCCCCTGTTTCGACGTATCGACATCTTCGCCGGCGCCCGCCTTGAACAGGAAGGCCTGAAGATTCCGCGTCAGGAAGGCGCGCGCCTGGGGGTCCATCACATTCAAGCCATAGTGGTTGATCAGCATGGTTTGCTGTTTCAACCAATCTCCCCAGCAGTTCTGGCAGATCTCGGCGATGATTCGCGCGCCAATGGCGCCGGGAAACGGCGGTCGTTCGAAGCCGGCCCGGGTCTGGCCGCAGCGGGCACAAGTCACATCAGGCATGTAGAGCTCGGGTGTCGTGCGCGCTGTCGCGTCCATGGCGCACGATGAAGGAAGACCGTACAACGGGACGGCCCGGACAGGTCCGTCCCGTCCGGGCCGCGCTCAGGAAATCTAACCGCCTTTTGCCGGCCATGGCCACGACGCAACGCGTCAGGCGGGTGATCCGTGCGCATCCAGCCATTCTGCAACTTCGCGGAAAACCCATTCCCGGTCATAGTCGACAGAAAGCACGTGACCGCTTCGCCGAACCCACTTGAGCGACTTCGTTTCGCATCCGAGTGCCGCAAATGCTGCCTCGGCATCGGTGGCTCGAATCCGTGGATCCTGTGCTGAATGGATCACCAGCGTGGGGACGCGGACGCTGGGAGCGGCGGCGCGAGCAAGACACACGATGCGATCCAGTTCGTGCAGGAGCCGCGGCGTCGTCACTCCCTTGCCGAGTGCGCGACCGCGTGCCTCGGGGTCAAGGATGGACGATTCTGATCGCGAGCGGAGGTACGGGAGAACGAGCGACACCAGATGGTGGAAGCGTCCTGACCACAGGGCTCGCGGTGACATTCGCATGTACGGCACGAGCAATACGAGCGCGGACACCTGTGACTCGGCGGCAAGAATAGTCGCCAGCGTTCCGCCCATCGACTGGCCCACAATGACGACACTCGAACACCGCGCATGCATCTCCCGCAGTGCGGATCTCGCCGCAGCCAGCCAATCGTCGGCCCGAGCGGCGGTGAATGCCTTCAGCGAAGTGCCATGGCCGGGGAGAAGCGGCGCGCGAACGTTCCAGCTTCGCCCGTGGAGGAACGCAGCGAGTTCCTGAACGGATTGCGTGGTATCACCAAAACCGTGAAGAATCAGGACGCCGCGACCATCGCGATCGTATGCAATGGGTTCGGCTCCAGGCATCACCGTCCGCGGCCCATCGTTCACGACCCCGAATTCATAACGAGCGCGGTTTCGCCTTCGTATCACGGAGACTGCTGCGGCCGTTCCGGCGACCAGCGCCCCGCCGATCGCGATGAACGCCATGGCGGCTCAGTAGCGGGACACGCGGCGGTCGACGTCCACGCTCCAGCGGTCGATTCCGCCTTCGAGATTGGCGACGCGCCTGAACCCGGCGGCCTGCAATTGCCGCGCGGCGAACATGCTGCGAGTTCCCCGATGGCAATACACGACGACTTCACGCTGCCTGTCGAGTGAGTTCAACTGTGCCTCGAGTTCTCCGAGCGGTATGTGTCGCGCACCAGGCAGTCGGCCAATCTCCCATTCCCACGGTTCTCGCACATCGACGATCTGCGCCCCGGAGTCGAGCATGGTTGCGAGTTGCATGGCCGTGACGTTGGCGACGGGCTGCGACGGCGCGACGGGATTGCAGAACGTTTCGTAGTCGATCAGCTCCGTGATTGCTCGCGTGCCGCACATCGGGCATTGTGGATCGCGCGCGACGCGGATGGTCTGGAAGCGAGCGCCCAGCGCCTCGATGAGCAGAAGTCGCCCAGCCAGTGAATCACCCAGCCCGCAGATCGCCTTGAGGACTTCGGTCGCCTGCAAAACGCCTACGATCCCCGGCAGGACGCCCAGTACACCCGCGTCATTGCAGTCCTGGACGACGCCCGGAGGCGGCGGCTCAGGAAACAGGCAGCGGTAGCAGGGTCCGTCGGCTGAGCCAAACAGCGACACCCGACCCTCGAAACGCAGGACGCTGCCGTGGACGTGCGGGATACCTGACAGGACGGTCGCATCGTTGATGAGGTACCGCGCAGGAAAGTTGTCGGTGCCATCGAGCACGATGTCATACCGGGGAAGCACGTCGAGTGCATTCCGTGAATCGAGCGCGAATGGATACGGCTCCACCGCCAGTGCTGGATTCATCTGCTGCAGCCGCCGCGTCGCCACGTCCACCTTGCGATGCCCAACGTCCGCGTCGCCGTACAGAACCTGTCGCTGCAGGTTCGAGACATCTACGCGATCGCCATCGATCAATCCCAGCGTGCCCACACCCGCGGCAGCGAGATACATCGCCGCGGGACAGCCCAGGCCGCCAAGTCCAACGATTGATACCCGGGCCGCCTTGATCTTTTCCTGACCCTTGGTACCCACACCCGGAAGGGACAAATGCCTGCCGAATCTGACGAGCTCATCAGATTTCAGGTCGGGCAGCCTCGCCGTGTCCCCGGACAGCCGTTGAGAAGTCGCATGTGCTGTCATGACCGCAATATAGGCTCACCCACGATGGACATACCGGTGGCGCGCCGCTTGCTTAGGCCTAGGTGGCGGGCTCGACGGCCGGAGTGGGATGGAGTCGGAATTGAGGAATGCGCCAGGTGATTTGGCGATTCTGGTCATTGGAACGGATACCCTGATCGAGGCGCTGCCGGCGAGGCCGATTCAATTGGCTAACGCTTGCGGGGATTTGGGCTTTGATCTCGTTCTGCCCCTGTCTTGGGGCGACGAGCTGGTGGCGGAGGCCGCCCTTCAGGAGCTCGAATTCCGCGCCCCCGTGGCGTCTTTGTTGTGCTCCTGTCCAATGGTACGGCAGAGGCTGCTCCGAGCGGGACGGGAACTCACTGGCTCCTTTCTTTCGCTCGTGCCCCCGCCGGTGGCGCTGGCTCGCCAACTTCGAGCGACGCTAGGCGCGCGGGTCGGTTCGTTGAGTTTCGCGGGTCAATGTCCGGGCGCCACTCCGCCGGATTACGACATTTCGTACGTGCCGGATGAGCTCTTTGCGATGTTTCGCGACCGGGGAATCGATCTCGAGAACCAGCCGGACGTCTTTCTCGACCGGGTGCCTCCGGACCGCAGACGCTTTGTGAGCTTGCCGGGAGGGTGTCCGTCGCCCGACGTCCTGTGGCAACGATGCAACGAACGCGGGCTCGTTGAACTTCAAGCGGACTCCGATCTGGCGATCGAGATCGCCCAGCATCTGATCGCGCAACACTCGGTCCTGGTGGACGCCGGCCCCGCCGCCGGCTGCGCATGCGCCGGCGTAACGTCTTCTACCGCAGGCATTTCCGCTCGCGTAGCGGTCAGTTCCCTCGAACCACCACGGGCGACGACTCCGGTGTTCACGAATACGATCGACGCGTCACTGGAGTATGAACTGCCCCCGGAGCCGACACCACCTCCCGCACCGGGCCGCCCACCAATGGCTGTCACACCGCCTGGCGCGCTGAAGATCGGCCGTTGAGCTAACCTGTAACGGCTCGCTTCTCCGGTTAGCGATCGGACTCCGCGTAGTCGGAAATTGCCTTTCGGATTGCGGCATCGATCCAGGCATTGGTGTCCGTGCCGCCAGACCAGGCGCGCGCGATCAAGGTGAACTGCCGCACCATTTCTCCGGCGATCTGGTCTTCGCTGGCGTGCTGAACGCCAAGCGCTTCAAGGGCTCGATTAGCCAGGTAATGGAGACGCTCTCTCGTGGCCGACGATAAGCCGTTGATTGACGGAAGGCGGTGGCGAGAGGGCGTGACTGGTGATCGGCGGCGGGCCGGAGCCTCGAGCAGGGCCCGGAGCGGAGCGAGTTCGACGACGAACGACCCCGCCGTATCCTCGCCGTAGGTCGTGATCACTCCATGACGCCGAAGCCGGTTGAGGACCCGAACGGTCGCATTCTTCACGACGGGAATGCCGCCCAGGCTGCCGGCGCCGCGGCCGGTAATGATCAGAACGTCGCCGCTGAGTTCCACCTGCTTGGAGCGCAGCCATGACTCGACTCGCGCAGCGGCCTCTTCACCGGTGTATTTGCCCGCTCGTACGTTCAGCGTCCGGGTCGATCCGTACCGGACGCGCTCGAAGGCGCCGGAGAGCCGCGAAGGCATATCGTCAGGGACGGATGGCCTCGCGGATCACGCGTCCGTCCAGCGCCTCCATCGGCCGGACGCCAATGATGGCCGCCAGCGTCGGGGCGATATCGACGACCAGTGCGCGGCGACTGTTCCGCCCCGGTTTGATGCCGGCTCCGTAGAAGATGATCGGCACGTTGGCGTCGCTGTCGTGCGGGGATCCGTGAGTCGGGTAGTTCGCACCGGACCAGTACCAGAATGGGCGCAGTGTGACGACCGCGGTGGCGCCGGATTCCGGCGGAAGCTGGTGCAACCAGCGCCGCGCAACGTAATCCGTCGTGGTATCGAGCGACGCCAACCTCGAGACCCGGTCGACGCGCAGCACGCCCGGCACCTTCATCACTTCGGTCGTGAACGTCCTTGTGACTGCATCCGCGCGCAGTCCGGCCTTTGCGATGGCCTGTTCATCGAGATACAGAATTCCTTCCGTGTCGAAAGCGAACGCGTTGGTATCAACGCCGGCTGCACGAAGGCTCGCGAACAGGGGAATCACCGTTGGAGCCAGGTTCACCTTTCCCGCTCCCTTGTTCGGGTACCTCGAATTCGTACCCGGCAGCGGCGTGACCGCGTGATCAGCCGTCAAGGCGAGCACGATCCGTGTGGAGTCACGCAGCGAGAACAACGAATCGAGGAAGACGCCGAGGTATCGATCGAGGCGCACGATCTGGTCGTGGATCTCTCGCGAATCGGGACCGAAGCGATGACCCACGGCGTCCGTCGTTGACAGCGAAACCGCCAGCAGGTCGGTCGTGGGGCCGGCGCCCAGATTCATCCGCCTGACGCCTTCGAGCGCCAGCGACATGATGAGCTGGTCCATGAAGGGGTAACCAGCAAAACTCGCTGCGGCCTGCGCTGGATCAGCGGGAATGTGGTGGGGGAAGACATAGTCCCTGCCCCCGCTTTCGGTGGCGACAGAGTCCGGTTCCGTGTATTGCGACGGGTCAAGCAGGAGGTCCCACGACTTCCCCGCCCACTGCTGCGGCAGGTGACGCTCGTTGAACTCCTTCACCCACGTTGGTAGCGAGTCCGCGTAGTACCGGCTCGTGGTAAACGTCCCATTCGAGGCGTACCAGAATGCCGGCTGCAACGCTCGACCCAGCGGCAGGATGGCCCCACGATCCTTGCGCGAGACGGAAAGCGCCCGGGAAGTGGGGGAGTTGAATCGCAACCAGTCGGTGAGCGTGGTTCCGCGGAAGCGAAACGGGGAAGCCGGATCTCCGCGCGCTCCAATAAGCGGAAACTGCGGGTCATGAACGCCGGCACTGTTGGAAGCGATACCCGTGCTCCGAGGGAACCGACCGGACATCGTGCTCGCGTGACCCGGCGCTGTCTCGGTATTGGCGTGGTCCTGAAAGCCATTGAGAAAAACGGCGCCGCCTCGCAGCAGCCGGGCAAACCCACCGGTGAACTGGCGGTCGAACAGCGTGAGGTAGTCCGGCCGAAGCTGGTCGACTGTCAGCATCACGACCAGCGTGGGTCGCGGCGAGACGGCACCCTGGGTGTCGTCCTGGGCCGGTAACGGGCCCACGGATGTCAGAAGCGCCGCAAGTACGAGCGCACCGGAACGTCGTGTCAGGCTCAGCATGACCGAAAATGTACCCCGTGTCAGCTGGGATGAGCACTACCGTTGCGAGGTCGGGGGCCGAAGCGGTCCCGAAGGCGTTTGTGCACCCGGTGGTCGATTACCGAAATCGCCTTGGGCGACGATCGCGGTGCACAAATCAGCCTAACGCCGCCGCGAGTCGCGCGAGACCGGCTTCGAGGTCCGGTTGCGTCGCCACGAGGGGCGGGAGAATACGGATCGTGTAGTCTCCTGCACCGACGAGCAGCAATCCGGCATCTCGTGCCCGTGTCACGACGTCGGCGGCCGGTTCATGCACGTCGATGCCCCAGATGAAGCCCACGCCTCGCACTTCCCGGATCCGGCCGGTTGCAGTCGCCAGCGTGCGCAAGGATTCGCCCAGCCATCTGCCCTTCGTCCGAACGTCTTCGAGAAACCCCGGTTCTGCGACACGATCGAGAACGTGTCGCGCCACCGACGCAACGAAGGGCCCTCCGCCGAATGTGGTCCCATGGTCACCTGGTTGCAGCGACGTCGCGATTTCCTCGGTCAGTAGAATCGCGCCCATTGGCAATCCGCCGGCGATCGGTTTGGCCAAAGTCATCATGTCGGGAGCGACGTCGACGCGCTCGTACGCAAACAGGTGCCCGGTTCGCCCAAGGCCGCACTGGATCTCATCGAAAATGAGCGCGATCCGGCGTTCGCGGGTCAGCGCGCGCAGTTCGCGCAGGTACCCTTCATCGAATACCCGGACGCCGCCTTCGCCCTGGATCGGTTCGATCACCAGCGCGGCGACGGTTTCTGCCGACAGCACCTTCCCCAGACTCTCGAGATCCCGTTCGGCGATGGAAACCCCACCCGCGAGCGGTCGGAACGGCGCCCGATAGGAGGGACGGTCAGTCGCGGCTAGACTCGCGAACAAACGCCCGTGGAATGAGCCGCGCACGGCGATGATCTCGTGCTTCGCGAGCGAACCCACGGTGCGCGCCCACCGGCGGGCGAACTTGAACGCCCCTTCGTTTGCCTCTACGCCCGAGCTGCAGAAGAACACCCGATCGGCAAACGTAAGCTCGACCAGGCGTTCCGCGAGCCGTTCGCCCGGCGCCGTCCGGAAAAGGTTGGAGACGTGCACCAGGCCTGCGGCCGCGTCGACCATGGCTTGCTGGAGGCCCGGATCGCCGTAGCCTAACGCATTCACCGCGATGCCACTGGTGAAGTCGATGTACTCCCGGCCCTCGCGGTCATACAGGCAGATTCCTTCGCCGCGGACGAGCTCCATCGGTGCCCGCTTGTAGACCGGGAGGAGGGCGGACGCCGGAACGGGGACAGGCGTGACGGGCGAAGGCGCCATGAGAGTGGCCATTGTCAGGCGGGTGAATGGACTGACGTGAGCCGGGTCCCGGCAGCGGGATCGGCGAGGGCGGTGACGTCGCTGATGCGAACCGCGGCGACCCCGGAGTTGATCGCTCGGCGGGCCGCCTGCAGCTTGGCGGACATGCCTCCCTGCGCGACCCCCGAGGAGATGAGCTTGTCGACCGCGTCAATCGTGATGGAAGGAATGATCGCGCCCGAGGCATCGCGCACGCCGGGCACGTCGGCGAGAAGCAGCAGCTCGTCGGCGCGCAGCGCACCGGCAATGGCAGCGGCGGCATCATCCCCGTTGATGTTCAATCCCAGCCCGGTTTCGGCGTGACGGCCGAGGGGTGAGACCACCGGCACGAAGCCGGCCGACAGCAGTGCTTCGATGGGCCTCGCATCGGCGGTCGTCGGTTCTCCCACCGCGCCGAGCGCTCCACCGTCGAGTGGGAGGGCAGGCAGCATACCGCCGTCCTCCCCCGAAAGGCCAACGGCCGCTACGCCACAGTCGAGCAACTGCCTGACGAGTCGCTTGTTGACGGTCCCCGACAGTACCATGCGGACGATTTCCAGGTCGTCCTCGGTGGTCACGCGACGCCCGCCGACAAACGTGGGTTCGGCCCCGAGCCGTCGCTGGAATGCCGACACCTCGTCACCGCCCCCGTGCACGACCACGAGCTCGGCGCCGCTGGCCGCCACGTTCGCCAGCTCCTGCGGCAGGGACGCCTCCGACTGCGCGCGACCGCCAATCTTCACCACGCGCCTCACGCGGGCAGCCCCATCGGCTCGGCCAGCCCCAATGATATGTTGGCGTTCTGGATGGCCTGTCCGGCAGCGCCCTTGACCAGGTTGTCGATCGCGGAGAACACGAGCAGTGTCGGTTGCCGTACACCACTCACCCGCCGCACGGCGATCCGCACGACGTTCCGGCGCACGACGTCGCGGAGGGACGGCAGGTCGTTCGCGAGTTCGACGAATGGCTCCTGTCCGTAGTCGTCGCGCCACGGTGACAGCAGGTCGTCCGGTACGGAGACCACCGGCACGGTCACGGTGGCGAGTATACCGCGCGCCACCGGCAGGAGGTGGGGCGTGAACAGCAGGTCCACGTCGCCGCCTAACGCAGAAACCGTATGGCGCATCTCCGGCAGGTGGCGGTGTTCATTGCCGGCGGCGTAGGCACGGAAATTCTCCGTCACTTCACCGAAGAGCATTTCGGCGCGAGGGGAATTGCCGGCACCGGTGACGCCGCTGGCGGCATCGGCAACGATAGTGGCACCCGGCTGCACGAGCTCGTGCCGGATGAGTGGCGCCAGTGCCATCAGGATCGCGGTGGGATAACACCCCGGATTCGCGATCAGCGGCGCGTCGCGCAGCTGTCGCCGGTTGAGCTCCGTGAGGCCATAGGGCACCGCCTGTGTCGCGTGACCCGGCCGCAGGTCCGATGACAGGTCGACGACGCGCGGGCCCGTGTTTCGGACGCGGGCCACCCATTCGGCGGAAGCGCCGTGCGGCAGTGAACTGAAAACCAGTTCGGCGCTGCCGATCGGCGCGTCGTCAGGCGCGACGAACGTGACCGAGCCACCCGGCACCGGCATCGTTTCTCCGCGCCGTTCGTTCGCAGTCGCGAAGGCGAGCTCGAGGCGTGGATGCTGGGCGATGAGCGTACAGAGTTCGCGGCCGGCGTAGCCGCTGGCGCCGAGGACGCCGACAGGGATTCTATGCACATACAATGCATATTATTGCATGGGCCCGGAGTCAACCGGTGGACATCCGGCTATCCGGCCCCGCCCCGCCGCCGGTGGCGCGCTTACACGCGATGGAGCCGCGTGCTATCGTCGGGGTCGGCCGCCGCAGACCATCTGGGAGCCAGCGCGTGAACAAGAAGCGCCGCCAACACCTCATCCTCGAACTCGTGGCGGCTCAACCGGTCGCGAGCCAGGAAGAGTTGCGCCAGTTGCTCGAGGACCGCGGCTTTGCCGTTACCCAATCGACGTTGTCGCGCGACCTGCGCGAGTTGCGGCTGGCGAGGATTCCCACTCCCCACGGAGCACGGTACGCGTCGCCCGACGCGCTGGCGGACGACTCCAGGACCGCCCTCGAGGACGTGCTCCCCCAGTTCTTCGAATCCAGCGATGGCGTTGGAGAACTGCTGGTCGTCAAGACGATCGCCGGTGGCGCACAGCCTATCGCCGAAGCCATCGATGCCCAATCGTTTCCGGACGTACTCGGCACCATTGGCGGCGAAAACACGATCCTCATCATCTGTCGCTCGAGCACCGCGCGTGACCGCCTGGAACGGAAGCTGGAGCGACTGGCCCGCACCGGTGCCTGACCACCACGCGTGGCGTTGAAATCGGAGACGCGGTGCGGTTAATTATGCATTCATTCCGCTAACTCGACCGACGGAGCTTTTCATGCAGCGCATAGTGCTCGCCTATTCCGGGGGGCTCGACACCTCCATCATCGTCCCCTGGCTGCGCGAGCACTACGACGCCGAAGTGATTTGTGTGGCGGCCGATATCGGACAGGGCGAAGGCGAGCTCGATGGCATCGTGGAGAAGGCGTTGCGATCCGGCGCGGTGTCGTGCACGGTCGAGGATCTCCGCCAGGAGTTCGTCGAATCGTTCGTGTACCCGACCCTGCGCGCCGGCGCCATCTACAATCGCAAGTACCTCCTTGGCACCTCGATCGCGCGGCCGCTGATTGCGCGCCGTCAGGTCGAAGTCGCGCTGGCCGTTGGCGCGGATGCGCTGGCGCACGGGTGCACGGGCAAGGGGAACGACCAGGTACGGTTCGAGCTGACCTACATGGCGTTCGCGCCCGAGCTCAAGGTGATCGCGCCCTGGCGCGAATGGGACATCCGCAGTCGCGAGGACGCGCTGGCGTATGCGGCGGCCCGCAACATCCCGGTCACGGCCACCACGACCAAGATCTATTCACGCGACCGCAACCTCTGGCACATCTCGCACGAGGGCGGTGTGCTCGAAGATCCGGCACAGTCGCCACCAAAGGACCTCTTCCTCCTGACCACCGACCCGCAGGACGCACCATCGGAGCCCGAAGTGGTGACGATCGGTTTTCGCAGCGGTACGCCGGTCTCGGTCAACGGTCGCGAGCTCGGCGCCGTCGACCTGCTCACGGAACTCAACCGGATCGGCGGGCGGCACGGCGTCGGCCGAGCCGACATCGTCGAGAACCGGTTGGTGGGCATGAAGTCGCGAGGCGTCTATGAAACGCCAGGCGGCACGCTGCTGTACACCGCCCTGAGTGAACTCGAGCAGCTGGTGCTCGACCGCCGGACGATGGACGCCAAGGACCTGCTGGCTCCTCGTTATGCGGATCTCGTCTACGAGGGCCGCTGGTGGACGACGGAGCGTGAGGCGTACGACGCCTTCGTCAACGTGGTGCAGGCGCGCGTGACGGGCACCGTTTCGCTGCGGTTGTATCGGGGGAACGTCATCATCGCCGGCCGCGAGAGCGAACACGCCCTCTACGACGAACGGTTCGTGACGTTCGGCGAAGACGATGTCTACGAGCAGAGTGACGCCGCCGGCTTCATACGGCTGTTCGGGCTGCCGGCGCGGGTGCGCGCGCTCAAGGACAAGCAGCTCGCGGCGTCGGAGCGCGCCTCGCGAACGGGCGCCACCAGGCGGTGACACCCGATCGGTCGCCGGGCCAGCCGGTGGAGAGCCAGCCGTCGCACAAGCTCTGGGGTGGACGCTTCGCTGGAGGGCCTCATCCGCTCCTCGAGCAGGTTAATCGGTCCATCGGCGTCGACTTCAGGTTATGGCCATTCGACATCCGGCTGTCGCAGGCCTGGGCCGAAGCGTTAGGCGCAGCGGGTGTCATCCCCGTCGCGGAGGGCCGCGTGCTGGTCGACGGCCTCGATCGTGTCGCGAAACGCATCGAGGCCGGTGTCGCGCCGGCCGCCTCCGACGAGGATATCCATACACTGATCGATCGCCTCCTCCACGAGGAGGTGGGCGCCCCAGCCTCGCGATTGCACACCGGCCGCAGCCGGAACGACCAGGTAGCCACGGCGACACGCCTGTGGACGATGGATGCGGGCCGGCGGCTGGACGAGGCACTACACGAACTGCAGCGCGTGATGCTCGCGCAGGCAGAGCGGATGGGCGACGCCATCATGCCGGCCTACACACACCTCCAGCGCGCCCAGCCGGTGCGCAGCGCTCACTGGATGCTGTCCCACTTCTGGCCACTGTCGCGGGACCGGACGCGCCTCCAGCAGGCGGTACTGGGCGCGTCGTCCATGCCGTTAGGCAGTGGCGCGGTGGCCGGCAGCGCCTTTCCGGTCTCGCGAGAATTGCTTCGCGAGCGTCTGGGCTTCGCCACCGTATCGCCCAACAGCGTGGACGCCGTTGCCGATCGGGACTTTGTCGCCGAAATGCTCTTTACGCTGACGTTGTGCGCGACTCACCTGTCGCGACTGGCGGAGGACCTGATCCTGTTCGGTTCGGGGGAATTCGGGTTCGTGCGATTCGGCGACGGGTTCAGTACCGGTTCGAGCATGATGCCGCAAAAGCGGAACCCGGACGTGTTCGAGATCGCCCGCGGTTCTGCGGCACGGATGCTGGGCAACCTGACCACGCTCCTCGCCACGCTGAAGGGATTGCCCTCCGGCTATAACAAGGACCTGCAGGACGACAAGCGGCCGCTGTTTGATGCGGTGGATACCATGTTGCTGGTGATTCCCTCGGTCGCTGGCGCCCTCGATGAAACACGATTTGACGAGGGTCGCATGCGCGCCGCGGTAGCCTCAGGTCTGATGGCCACCGATCTGGCCGACTACCTCGTCGATCGCGGCGTGAGTTTTCGCGACGCACACGGCGCGGTGGGACGACTGGTCCGTGAAGCGGAAACGGCTGGCGTGGAGCTCAATCAACTGCCGCTGTCGTCCTATGCGGCCGCACACGCGACCTTTGGTGCAGACGTGCTCGAAGCGCTTCTACCCGAACGGTCACTCGCGCGACGGGACCTGCGAGGAGGGACGGGACCAGAGGCGTTGAAGCAGCAGATGGAGGAGGCAAGGAGCGTGGTTCGGGGGAGGGACTGAGCGAGGGGCGAATTTGGGTAAGGGTGCGAACTGCGGGAAGCGCGAACTGCCAAGGGCGCGAACTGCCGAAAGGCGCGAACTGCCGAAAGGC
>CBIHMX010000004.1:0-24573 GCA_966211115.1 uncultured Gemmatimonadaceae bacterium
CGCGAGGAACTGCGCCGCGTGCCACCGGATCCGGGGCGTGGCGTCGCCGCCGTCGGCGAGCCGCGACAGTGCGGCCGCCGGAGTGCCTAACGCGGGGAGCACGACGGCCAGTTCGGCATCCGCTCCCCGCGTCAGGGAACGGACCGCCGCGGGATCGAGGCCGCGCACCAGTGGCGTCAGGGCGTCTGAGATGACCGCGTACGGGACGTTGGCGTCACCCTGGTAGGCCGAGGCGCGCACGACGTCGAATCCCTGCGACCTGGCTTCGGTGATCGTCGCTTCGAGGAGGCGTGTCTTCCCGACCCCGTGACCACCCGCCAGCACCCGACACGTACACTCACCCTTCGAAGCGAGAACGAGGCCGCGTCGCATGATCTCGAGCTCGGCCTGTCGACCAACCATCGGCAGGCTCGTCCATGGTTCGGACATGGCTAGAAGGTCGAGCAACATGCTAGCGGGCGCTAGGGTACCGGGTGAGACTCCCCCAACGGGATCAGACCCCGTGAAGGAGTCTGACCCCACAAGGCTCAGGGATGGCGCGAGCCGACGGCACCACCAAACCCGATGTCGTAGCAGTCATCGATCGCGCGCAATGCCGCGTTGGCAATGATGGTCTGGCCGGCCGCGCTGGGGTGCACTCCGTCGAGGCTGATGTTCGGACCATAGGGCGTGCCAGTAGTCATCTGCGCCACGACGCTGTAGGGCGCCTTGTCCAGGCCATACAACACTTCCAGTTCGACGAAGGCGAAGCCGCGGGCTTCCGCCTGGGAACGAACGTGATCGCTCATCTGCACGAGTTGGGCGTCCACGATCGCTTCCTCGGCGGCGGTGAGGATGAGATCCTGGGCGTTCACGGCCCCTTCGAGACAGCTCAGGACTGAAGCGGGCAGGCCGGCGGCGCGCCGTCCAAGGCCGTTCGCGACCGCGGTGGGAACGACGAGGTTCGTAACGATGAGGTTCTGGTTTCCATCGCACGTGGCGCTGACTTCGACGTTGAACGCCGCCAGAAATGCTGCTCGATCCGCCCAGAGCTCATTGCCGCGCCGGAGGTTCGGCAACTGGGCGATCTCACGGCCGAGTCCAACCAGGAGCGCCTGTTTCGTAGCGCTCCCAATCTGGTCGAGTACCGCGCTGTACTGACCGGCCCAAACCGCGAAGGGAGTAAAGGTGGCGCCGGGGATGGCGATCCCCGACAGGACGTTCCGGATGTCGTTTATGCCAAGCTCCACGATGACGAACTTTGGGTTCTGGGAGAGCGCGGCCGACACCTGCGTCGCTCCTTCTGGCAGGAACCGGCGATAGAGCTGCGAGCTGTACGGATCGGTCCTGTCTTCGGGGCGCGTGTTAAGCGCCTCGGCGGTCAGTGCGCCCGGGATGGCGAGGTTCTGCGTGGGCAGGACGACGCCGGGCTCGTTAGGCGAGCATTGGACCGTGGCATCCGGCACGGTCACGGACTCCCCGCTGGTGCGCTTGAAAGAAATGAGTGGCGCCGAGAACGGCGCCCGGCACCCAGGGGCGCTGATCAGGGGCAGGACCGGCTCCCGGTGCATCATCCGGATCAGTTGCGCGACGTACGACATGTTCTGGCAGCTCGAGACGTTGCCATCGGAACAGGTACCGGCGCTGATGCTGGTCCCGACCACGAACAGCCGGTGGGCGAATCCGCGGCCCTCGGACTGGCTGGCGTCGGCATCCGGTTCCAAAGGAACCGGTGTGCTGCCTTCCGAGCAGGCGGTGAGGATCATGAACACCATTGCCGCTGGGACTGCGATGCTGCGTCGCATTGGATCTTCTCCGGTCACGGGTCTGGCGCGACACGGCGGTGTGTCGCATCGCGCAGGACCCAAGGTCGGCGCGAAGAAGGAACCGCCCCATCGGACGGATGACGTAGACGGGTAAGAACGATGACGTAGGGCGCGACGGCGTCAGCGAGTGGCATTCAACAGGGCGTTGGTGCAATGTTCTGGCGGCACTTGCGAGGAGACGCGATGGTTGCCGCGCACGGACAGGAAACGGTCTACACGGTGCTGGGAGCCGCCGCCAGGCGGCGCGGCGCGGCTGGGCTCTTCCTTCAGCTCGTGGTCAGTGTTGCGGCTACCACCGCGCTCCTGGTCGCCGTGCCTCAGTGGTGGTCGCTGGCATTCCTTTCCGGTTGGTCGGCGGCTTACGCGGGTTGGGGTCTGCTCGCGCGAGTGGCCGAGTCGCGCGAGGCGCCGGCGACGTCACTCAGCGTCACGCTCAAGTCGATCGCCGTGTTAGGCACCGTCCTGGCGATCGCCGGCGTCGTCGGGATCGGCCTGGCGCTCTACTCCGGCAACGCACGCGGCGTAAAGGAGCCGTGCGGTGTCAACGCGACCAGCAAGTACTGTCGCGCCATGCTGCACCCGGCGCAGGGTCAGGGCCCGATCAAGTAACGCTGCGAACGCGCTGAGTGAGCCGCAGTACACGTGCGGGCTCCGAGGCAGGAGCCCGCACTCACCAGTCGTCAGTACTTCACCACGCTGACGATGTTGCTGCCCGGCGGCGGTGGCTCGCTGGCCACGTGTACTTCATTGGCGTTCGGGGCGCCGCCTATGACCACCGCTGCGACATTGTTTGAACCTGCTGGCGCTCCAGTCGTGGAGCGCGCCGCCCAGGTGCGCACATCGACTGACTGCGCATTGTTGAGGAATACAGGATTCTGCAGAAAGACAGAGACTGTGTTGTACGATGCCGTGCCTGTCGATGCCCTGGCTCCGCCCTCAATCACGACGCCGGCTGGTGGCGGGGATCCTGGAACCGCCAGCCCCGTGTTGTTCCGGAACGTGCTTCTGTACGCCGCGAAGCTCACCGTATTGAACTGCACCGGCGCGACATCAGTCGCAATGCCAGCGGAGACGCCGCAACCGCTTTCGTTGTTGTCAAACTGATCACTTGTCGAAACGACCGTCACGGTTCCATTCGAAACGTTGTTGTTCGCGGCAAGACAGCCAAGCCGATTGTGGTGAATCCTGTTCCTCGCCATCGTCACGCTGATTACTGCACCTGTCGCCCCGGCCTGGTTGACGATCCGGACCCCCTGCCCCATCTGCAGGATGTTGTCGCGGATATCGCTGTCGAAGATTTCCGCAATGAGTACGCGGCCCGCCGAACCGGGCCCAAAGCTTCGCAGATCGATTCCCCGGCGGTTTCCGTGGACTACCACGTGCGATATCCGCACGCGGGAAGGGATGGCCGACTGAAAATCCGCCTCGATTGCCGCGACGCCTGCCGAGGCTTTTTGCACGGTCAGCCAGGAGATGCCATTCAACCCGCGGCCGACGCGGATCGCGCCCGTTTGCTGGCCGTCAGGACGCAGGTAGCTGCTGGCCGGCAATGCCGACGCATCGATTACAACCTTCGTCGGATCGCCCCCCTCACCCATCAACGACATATCCGCCTGCAACTCTAGCCGGCCGTTGTTTGGCCGCGTGGGGTCGAGGGCATAGTTGCCCGCCGCGAGCAGGACGGTTGCACCGATGTACGCCGTGTTATTGAGGGCGTCGTAAAGCTCGTTCGCGTCCCTGACCCGCACGACCGTGCCATATGCCGCCAGCGGGACGTGATCACCAAGCAGGCGGGGATTCGTAGCCGTGGGCGTGGTCTCGGCACAGCCACTTACGACCACGATCAGGGCGGTGACAACGGAAGCGGGGCGTGTTCGCATTACATCTCCTTCGGATAGAGTTGCCGTTCGATGACATCGTGGGCGGCAATCTTGCCGTGAGCCGTCAACTAACTGTCTCTTTGGCGTCTCATTCCGCTTCCGGGCGATTCGGGAGATCATCCGTCGAACCTCGCTGACGCCAAATTGCACTGTATACTTGGGTCGACCTGTCAGACGGGGTTCGCCCGTCGCACAACGCACTGATTCGGGCGGTAATGGCTCCAATTCGGCTCCGTGACCTGGGAGCGCTTTCGGTGACGACCGGTGAACCGGGTTCCGGCACGCTGGTCACGCAGCCTCGCCTGCTGGCCTTGCTGGCTTACCTGGTCGTCGCTCGTCCACACGGTCAGCATTCGCGCGACACGCTGATCGCGCTGCTTTGGCCGGAAGCGGATCAGGCTTCGGGACGGCAGGCGTTGCGGAACGCGCTCCACCGTCTGCGATTGGCACTGGGCGAGGGCGCCATCCTGTCCGTGGGCGAGAACTTTGTAACCGTTGCCCCGGGCACGATTACATCCGACGCGCTGGAGTTCGAGCGTGCCGTCTCCGACGGGCGATGGCAAGATGCCGTCACGTCATTCAATGCTCCGTTCCTCAACGGATTTCATGTCGATGGCGCCGTCGATTTTGCACTCTGGCTCGACAATGAACGATCCCGCCTGACGATGATGGCCGTGAACGCAGCACACTCGGCGATCGAAGAACGGATTGTCGCAGCTGATATGGCCGGAGCTATCCGAACGGCGGCTTTTGCCTGCGAACTGTCGCCTGACGACGAACGATCACTCCGTCGATACCTCCAGCTGTTGATGGACGCCGGCGATCATGCCGCGGCACGGCGCGTGTACGGCGTGTTCGCCGAACGACAGCGAGCTGAATACGACGCGGACCCGTCGCCGGAGACGAGAGCCGTACTGGACCGCGCTGCCGAGACCGCGTCCGCGAAACGTGACAGTCGTCAGGCACCCAGGGGAACGCACGAGACGTCGCCCGTTGCGACCGTATCGACACGCCAATCAGAGAATTTCCGTCGCAGTCGTTTCGGTGTCATCGCATCGGGTCTGGCGCTATTGCTGGCAGGGGTGGTCTGGTGGCGTCCGGCTGACTCGACTGACCCAGCGGCCGATACCGCTGCTATTGCTGCCGGGCTGGATGGCCGCTGGGGCGCTGATACGGCGTTGCTCCAACGGTATCTCCGCGGACGATCGCAGATCGTCAATCGCAAAGTGAGGGAGGCTCGAGAAACGTTCACGACATTGACACACGACGCACCGCACTACGCGCCGGGGTGGGCCGGACTCGCAGTTGCAGAGTTACATGCCGGCTTTACTCTCATGCCTCCGCGCGACGCAATCCCGAAAGCGATCGCTGCCGCTCGTCAGGCGATGGCCCTGGACACTTCGTTGTCCATGGCTCACGAGGCGCTCGTCGGCATCGAGATGTGGGGCAACTGGGACATGAAACGGACGAAGTCACGACTCGACATCGCCCTTGTGCTTCATCCGGGTGACGAACCACTGCTGAACATGTTGGCGACGTGGCACCGCTGGCGAGGCGAGTTCGATGTGTCCTTGTCGATCAAACACGCCAATGCCGCCTCTGAACCGCTGTCGGCCCGGTACAGCTACCAGGTGATGTCGAGTTTGTTCTTCGCGCATCGCTGTCGGGAGGCCGTGGATACCTATCGGCGCTATCCGCCGGAAATCCGTGAGGCTGCGGCCGATGGACCGTTATTGGCGTCCCTGCTGTGCGCCGGGGAACGCGATGATGTCGCGACGGAACTTCGCTCTCGAGCGACGGCCCAGCGCGACTCGACCGTCCTTTCCCTTTTCGTCGAGCCGCTGACGCCGGCGCGGAGGGATTCTGCAATCGAGGCGACGTTCCGTATTCGGCTGGATCGTCTCCACGCGATACGCCGCACAGCGTGGGTTCCCCCGGACGCGTTCATGGTGAATTACGCGCTCCGGCAGCATGAGGATTCCACATTGCTGTGGCTCGACGAGATGTTCGCCGAACGATCCATGATGTTGTACGTGGTTCCGTTCGATCCGCTCATGGACTTTCTACGCGCGAATCCGCGGTTCGATGCATTCCTGAACAGGTTGCCGTGGATCAACGATCTTCCAGGCTCTCAACACCACATCATCGATTCATTACGGCATGTAAGCCACAGGCGATGATGTCGTCCTCGACGGCTACTCCGATCTCAACGCATCGACCGGCTGGACCCGCGTTGCCGTCCATGCGGGAATCACACACGCCAGCGCCGCGACCACGAACAGCAGCAACGGCGCGAGCGCGAAAGTCATGGCGTCGTGCGCCGAAATGCCAACGAGGAGCGAACCGAGAAATCGTGTTGCCATCGCCGCAATGACGACGCCGCAGATAACGCCGGCGACGGTCGTCACCATCCCCTGCCGGAACACGAGGGCCAGGATCGTCGAACGACGCGCACCCAGCGCCGACCGGATACCAAACTCGCGCGCGCGACCGGCGACCGCATAAGCCAGCACGCCGTAGAGTCCCATCGATGAAAGCACGAGCGCGAGGGCGGCGAACGCGCCCATGAGAATCATCGCCAGCCGTTGTCGAGCCGCTTCGCCTTCCAGCACGGCCTGCATGGGCCGCGGCCGAAAGATTGGCAGCCGCGGGTCGAGCTCGCGTAGCACCTGGCGGATCGCGGGAAGCAACACCATCGCGTCGCCGGCCGTGTGAATCGCGAATTCGCCGCCAAAGCCGACCCGTTGACGCTCCGACAGATAGACCGTTGCATTTTTCTCCGCCATCACGCCGGGACGGACATCCCCAACGACACCGACCACTTCGAAGATCTCATCCGCACCGGATGATCCCGTGCCGAGTCGTACCCGGGCACCGAGCGGGCTCGCGCCGGGCCAGAATCGCCGCACCACGCTCTCACTCACGACGATTACCGGCGCAGAGCCCAGTCGATCGGCCGCATTGAACGCACGCCCGGCGCGCAGCGGAATGCCGAGCGCGTCGAAGAATCCGTCGGAGGCCGTTGCGTACTCGACGTTAGGTATATCGGTGTCATCGATCGTCCGCCCATCTACCTGAAAGCCAACCGTCATCAGGCCGCCGTTCCAGGGCGCCACCGCGGTGTACCCGGCCGCGAGCACTCCGTGCAGCTCGCGCACGCGTTCCACGAAGCTCTCGGTGAAACCGGCGCGCGTGTTCGCATCGTCATACCGACTGCCCGGCAGGTTGACGCGAAAGGTGATGGTACTGGCGTCGGCGCGATATCCAACGTCGGCGTTCACCAGCGTCACGAAGGTCCGGACGAGCAGACCGGCCCCAATGACGAGCACGACGGCCAGGGCCAGCTGCGCCGCCACCAGCACGCGCGTGCCACGTGCACCCGACCGTCCTTGCGACGACGTCCGGCTGCCCGTTTCCGCGAGCGCGTTGCGCGGATCGCCCGAGACGGCCGCCATGGCGGGCAAGAGACCGAATAGCAAACCGCAGAGCACTGACACGGCCGCGGCGAAGGCGAGAACAGCCGAATCAATCTGCACCTCACCAAGCGGCGGCAGCGACGACCCCGCGAACCCGACGACGGTTTCCTTCGTCATCACGGCCAGGAGGACTCCTAGAACGCCTCCGCTGACCGCGTAGACCACGCTCTCGGTGAGTAACTGCCGCATGAGCCGCCCCCGGCTGGCACCTAACGCGACGCGCAGGCTCACCTCGCGATGACGCCGCGTCGCCCGCGACAGGAACAGACCCGCGATGTTGACGCACGTCACGACCAGCACGAGCGCGGCGCCGGCCATCACGAGCAGCAGGACCGACTTCCCGCCATCGAGCATCGCAGTGTGGAGCGGGACGGGCCGAATCGCCCCGGCGGTCGCGAACTCCGGGTATTGGGACGCAACCCGCGACCGTACCAGCGCAAGTTCTGACGCGAACGCCTCCAGCGTTGCACCATCATGCAGCCGCACGACGCTGCGCCACACTCTCGCCCTGTTCGCCCGGGCGTTACGAAGAACGCCCGGAGTATTGAGCGGCAGCAATACGTCCGCCGTGAACGTCGGTCCAACGAACGTGCGAGGCAGCACGCCGACGACTCGGTAATCCCGGTCGTTGAGCTGGACCGTGCGCCCGACAATACCCGGGTCACCGGCGAACACGCGTTGCCAGATCGCATGCCCGAGCATAACGACAGGCTCGGCGCCAGCGGCGATGTCGTCGTTGAGGAACCGGCGGCCGAGTGCGGGTGCCACACCGAGCACGTCAAAGAACGACAGCGACACCTGCGCCGACTGCCACGGCTCGGCAATCTGGCCGTCGGTGTAGGTTGCACCGCCGTAGTTGCCGAATTGCGCAACGCCGGTAACCGATCGGCTCGTATTCGACAGCTCGGCGAGTTCCACGGCCGATAATTTGTCGGTGTCGCTCGAGCCTACTGTCGGCGTGGTGTAGAGCCGATAGAGCGCGGCAGGGTCCCGATACGGCAGCGGCGCGATGAGCGTACGGCGGACGATCGAGAAGATCGTCGTGTTCGCGCCAATGCCGAGTGCCAGTGTCGCGAGGACGATGACGGCGAACGCCGGGGCGCGCCGCATCGAGCGGACTGCGAGCACAAGGTCGCTTCGGAGGTCGCCGAGTCGGTCGCTGCGCCGCTGATCAGCCTCGACTTGCCGGTCGATCGCTTCGCAGTAGCGACGCGTCGCCTCCACATTGCCGAATTCCGTCAACGCCCGTCGCCGAGCCTCGTCAGGGTCGAGACCCTCGCGCATGAGCGCCTGTGTCCGCATGTCGAGATCGAAACGGATCTCGTCGTCCACGTCGTCGCGGATGCGGTCAGCCGAACGTGGCAGGTGGAGAAACTTCCGGAGTCCTTGTCGCATCGGCGGCACTAGGCGGGATCGAGCACGGCGTAGAGTGCCGCTACGTATTCCTTCAGTTCACCGGACTGGTCCCGCAACTGCTTCCTGCCCGCCGGCGTCAGTTGGTAGAACTTGGCGCGGCGGTTGTTGTCGGAGACGCCCCACCAGGCCCGAACGAACTGACGTTTCTCGAGCCGGTGGAGCGCCTGGTACAGCGCGGCGCTTTCGATCGCGATTTTCCCGCCCGTCCGATCGCGCACGAACTGCGAGATCCCGTATCCGTGCATCGACTCCCACGCCAGGGTCCGCAGGACGAGGAGGTCGACCGTTCCGTGCATCAGGTCCAGTGCTGACAAAGGCCACTCCAGTAAGACGCTTATGTAAGCGTGTGACTAGAATGGCGACCCGCACCGGTGTCGTCAAGCTGCCGGGGTTGGGTCCCGGCACATCGCATCATCTCTGTACGGCCTTTCGTCCCAGGGCGCTTCCGTCGCCGAGTGCACCATCAACCTCCTCATCTCATCACTCCTCAACTCGTCACCGGCGCCAAATCAAGATTGTCCTAGGACACGCATACCACATCTCATTAGATCTCAGGCATGCTCAGCAGACGCGAAGCGGTTCGACGCAGCCTCCAGGTCCTCGGCGCCGGCGCACTCACCGGTTGCTTCGAGTTCGACTCCGAACCAGCCGGGCCGGAAAGCGACGTGTATCGCCTGCCGGCGCGTCCGGGGAATCCCACCTTCCTCGGCACGCCCGGCATCCAGTACTTCTCCAACGAGGACGTGGACGCGATGTACTACGTGCCGTCCACCGTCGATCGAACGAAACCGGTGCCGATGGTCGTGTTCCTCCACGGTGCGCTCAGAACCGTCGAATTCTTCATCAACGCGTTCGCACCCGGAGCTGAGGAAGCAGGAGTCATCGTACTGGCGCCGTTTTCGAACAACGGGACCTGGGACGCCATTCGCCACAACTTTGGCCCAGACCCGTTCCGCATCAATGCGGCGATGCAGTGGATCTTCGACCGCTGGAGCATCGATCCGCGGCGCATCGTCATGTCGGGTTTCTCCGATGGCGCCACGTATTCGCTGGCGATCGGCCGGGCCAACGGTGATTTCTTTTCACGGGTCGTGGCCTACTCACCCGGCTTCATCATCGAGGTCTCGGAATTCGGAGATCCGCCGATCCTCATCACGCATGGCCGAGGCGACCAGGTGCTGACCTTCGAGGTCACGAGTGAACTCATCGTGCCCGACCTGATCCAGCGCGGTTACCAGGTCGACTTCCGTCCGTTCGACGGACCGCACGCGGTCCTGCTGAGCGCCGCCAACGAGGTCATGAGCGACCTCACCGCCACGGCGTAATCGTCAAGCAGCGCTGCGCTGCCTGACTTGTCGAACGTACTGGCCGGGCGGTACACCCACGGCCTTCTTGAACATTCGGTTCAGGTGACTCTGGTCGCAGAAGCCGCAGGCATAGGCCACGTCGGCAATGTTTCCACCGGCACACAACATCGCCTGGGCCCGATTGACGCGCAGTTGAACGAGGTACGCGTACGGTGGAACGCCCATTACGCGACGGAAGACGCGAATCAGGTGAAAGAGCGTCATCCCGCATTCGTCCGCCACCATCGACAACCGCACATGCTGGGCAAAACGCGCCTGGAGGAGCGCGCGCGCTTTCTCGGCGACTTCGAGATGCAGCGGCGGCATCGGCTCCCGGTGCTCCCGGAACGCGCCATGCCTGGCCGCGAGGGAACGCAAACCTTCGATGAGCCGAGACTCGGCGGTCGCACGCCAGTCGCCGGCCATGAGCGGCAGGGGCGCCTTCCGAAACGTGCTCGCCAACTCGCGATCCTCGATGACCGGCGTACGAAAGAGCGGCGTACGGTCGTCGTCACCGCCCGGTAACACCGCGATCTCCCGCATGAACGCCCGCGAGGGATAAATCATCCGATACGTGTACCCTCGGCTGCCTAACGCTTCGGCGCCGTGGACTTCACCGGGCGAAAAGGCCAGGATGGAACCGGCGCGAGCGATCCATTCACCGCGATGCGTGAGTAGTCGCGTCGATCCCGATTCGACGACGCCGATGGCGAACGTGTCGTGAAAGTGCGGGGGGAAGCGCTGGATGAAATGCCGCGCGCGGAGGGCATCGAACCGGCCACAGGAGAGGTCGATCCGGGCGACCTCCGTTTCGGAGGCGAGTGAGTCCGCTGGCCGTTCAGTCATGCGCCGGTCGGTTGACTGGTCGCAACGGCGACCTGGTGGTGATCCCGGAAGAATTTTCCAAAAGCGTCCGCGCCTCTCACAAACATGGATTCTCCAGAATGTTGCCTAAATATCGGCGCATCATGCAGTTATTCGAAGGGGCCGATGTGTCGTTCTGTCACCACAGGGTCGCGGCGGCGCGGCCCTTGCTGGACCTTGCACTCAGGGACAACAGGCACGGGGATCATGGGCCGCAAGTCAGGATCGACCCCGCTCGAACGTGCACGGTCAGTGCTGCTCGACTTCCCGGGAGTCGAGGAGGCACCGTGTTATGGGACACCGGGATTCCGCGTCGTCGGGAAGTTTCTCGCGCGTCTGCGCGAGGACGGCGAAACATTGATCGTGAAGTGCGGGTTTGTCGAGCGCGATCTCCGCATGCAACAAGATCCGGACACGTTCTTCACAACCGATCACTATCGGGCGCATCCGTCGGTGCTGGTCAACCTGCGGAACGTACGAATCGCGGACCTGCACGACCTGGTCGAAGCCGCGTGGCGACTGTCGGCGCCGCGGCGACTCGTCAGGCAGCTGGATGAACGGTTGGGCCACGCACGTGTGGCCAAATCCAGGCAGGCCTGACGCCGATCGCCATCACGACCGGTTCGACCTGCGACGGGTCAGCTTTCGGTGAGCGCCTTTCGATCAGTGTGGTCCAGCGCGTCCACGACGTGCCGAGGACGGCTGGCAAGCCATGGCAACCAGAACAGGATCATGGCGAGTATCGCCAGCGCGACCATGAAGACGACGCGTAACGGCCATGACCCCAGCAAGTCGATAAGGGTTGGCTGGCCGGGATTGGACCGGCCGAGGTAGCCGTAGTTGAGTTCGAGCGCGGCATCCAGCGCGAAGACGGGGATCGCGTACGTGAGTCCGGCGAGTATCGCGAGTCGCAGGTCGCGCCACGCGGGCCGGAATGCGCGCACGGTCACCGCGTAAATGCCGGATCCGACCACGAACAGATGGTAGACCCAGAAGGCCCAGAACCCGAGCGTTGATGGCCCGCCGGCGAGATCGGGCGTGACGAGGGCCTGGCTACTGAGCGCAACGCCCCAGAAGTATGCCAGCGCGTGCACGTTGCGCGACGGACGTGCGAACTCGAGTGCCGCGATGATGGCGACGATGTCGCAGAGCTGGAGCGGCAGCGAGTTTCTGAGGCCGATGCCCTGCGTGACGTTGTCGTAGACCTGATAGCCGATCCAGAATGCGGCAATGAGGCCGGCCATCGTCGCTTCCATCCGGCGCCTGGGCGTCGCATGCAGGCTTCGTCCCGCCAGACAAAGCGCGGCGATGGCTATCGTCAGCGCGACAACCGATGCCAGGTGCAGGGTACCAAATGATTCGAAGTCAGTCACGATTTCGAGGAGGCCCCGTCAGTCCTGGCACTGGTTGTCGTCAGGCAGAACCTGTCAGTCCTGCAATGGGCGGTTCAGTTCCGTGCGATACAACGACGGGTCGTTGCCGGTCTCGGGCCCCGCGGTGTACACCTCCCACAGGTCGCCGATCGGGGCGTGGCCATGCTGCGTGAGCCAGGCATCGAACTCGCCCCAGGCGGGAGCGAGTCCGTCGTAGTCGCCCCGGTACGTCGTCCGCGCGACCTTTGACGCAGGCAACTGACCGGGCTTCACGCGGCCCTCCGCCTTGACTTCGCCCGAGACCGGCACGCCGATCTCGAAGTCGAAGACGGCGGGATCCATGCGCAGGTGATGGGAGAACCATGGACCAGCGGGCTTGATTCCCTGCGACTTGAGGGTGGACATCAGTTCGTTGTAGCCCGGGCCCATTTCTTCCTGGATCCTGTTTCGAGGGATCGTCAGGTGGATGACGGCGGTCTTCAGGGCGCCCGTCTGCTCGATTCGAGGTTCGTCGATCATTTTTTACTCGCGGAAAGAGGAAGGCTGAAGGCGGAAGTCGGAGTGGTGCCAGCCGGCGTCAACCTCGGTTCTGGGCTGACAGGTATTCGTCAAGTCGCTCGTAGCCGGTGGTCATTCCCTCCTTCATGCCGGTGCCGAGTGCGGTGTCGCGAGCTTCCTTCGACGGATAGCGAATGGTCATGACGAGCGTGGTTTGCCCCTCGACCTCGGTGAACTCCATGGTGTTGGTCGACACTGGCCACGGTTCGCCCCACGATTCCGTGCTCACGATGCGCGACGGTGGATCGATCTCCTTGTTCACGCCGGTAATCGTCATGCCGGTGCCTCCAGGCTTGCTCCACGTATAGCGGAATTCACCGCCGGGACGAAGGTCGTTGGTGCACTCGGACATGGTCCAGCCATACGGGCCCATCCAGTGGGGCATATGTGCGCAGCTCGTGTGCGCTTCAAAAACGAGGTGGCGAGGCGCATCGAAGACGCGGGTGACCACGACGTCGGTGTCGCTGGGAGTCGTGAACGTGGTGACGTGCTTATTTGCGGCGGGCATTTTTTCTCCTTTCACTGGCCTTGAGTTGTGTGAGGTAGACGTCGAGTCGCTGATAGCTCTCATCCCAGAACTGCCTGAAGTCGCTGGTCCATTCCGCGACCTCCTTGAGCGGCGCCGCCTCCAGCCGACACGGTCGCCATTGCGCATCCCTGCCCCTCGCGATGAGGCCGGCCTTTTCCAGCACGCGCAGGTGCTTCGAGATAGCAGGTCCGCTCATGGAGAACGGCTCCGATAGCTCCTTTACTGTCGCTTCCCCCGACGCCAACCGTGCGAGGATTGCTCGACGCGTGGGATCAGCGAGGGCGGCGAACGTCTGACTTAGTTGATCGAACGATTCTGTCATGCTATCTAACCGTTTGGTTATCTAACTCTTTGGTTAAATACGATTTCGCAGTGGGCCTTGTCAAGGGGCGATTTCGCGGGTGGGGCTTGAACGCGGATAGCACAGGAACACACGGAGGGACGCTGGTACTGCATTGGTGAAGACCTGGGCACCACGCGAAACGTCGAACGTTCCGGGAACCGGTGGTGCCCAGGTCTTCACCAAAGAAGTTCCGTGTCCATCCTGGTACTCTGCGCTTTCCGTGTCCTGCCCTATCCGCGAAAATCGTCATTCCCGCCTAACTGCGAAAATCGTCTCCATGAGGATTGCTGCTCTCTACGACATACATGGCAACCTGCCGGCACTCGAGGCGGTGATGGTCGAAGTAAAAAGGGTCGCGGTCGACGCGATCATCGTCGGTGGTGATGTCCTTCCGGGGCCGATGCCGCTCGAATGCCTCCAGTTGCTCGCTTCGACCGGTATCCCAACCGAGTTCATTCACGGAAACGGCGAAAGCGCCGCGATCGAGGCGTTGAATGGCAGTGCGGTCGAATCTGTCCCCGAGGCGTTCCGGCCGTGGGTGCAGTGGAGCGCGTCGCAGCTCACCGACGACCTGGCCACGGCCATCCGCGCCTGGCCGGCGACGATGTCAATCGACACGGACGGAATGGGGCCGACGCTGTTCTGCCACGCGACGCCGAGGAACGACACGGAGATCTTCACGAAGCTGTCTCCGGATACGCACGTAGCGGAACTGTTTTCCGGAGTCGATGCCCCTGTCGCGTTATGCGGTCATACGCACATGCAGTTCGACCGGACCGTCGGTGCGCTGCGAATCGTCAACGCGGGCAGCGTTGGCATGCCTTTCGGTGAGCCTGGCGCCTACTGGTGCCTGTCAGGTCCTGACGTTCAGCTCCGGCACACGCGATATGACCTGGACGCGGCGGCCGAACGGGTGAGAGCGACGGAGTATCCCGGTGCGGAGGCATTTGCGAAGCAAATCCTGCAGCCGTTCTCGGAGCAGGTCACGCTTGATTCGTATGCACGGGTGGATGGGCGCGGCAGGTCGACAACTGGAGAACCGACTCACCGCGGATAGTGCGAATCGACGCGGATCTTGGCCCCATCCATCGAGATTCGACGTCGCTCAGCCCGCGGCCCCACCGCGAAAACTCAGCTCGTGAGTGATTGGCAGCGGCCAGCCCGCGTCGGCTCCCGGCAGAGCATCGAGTCCGCTCGCAACGGACTCCGTCCAGTCCACCACGTTCGCCGGCCGTTGCGAGGGATCGCGGTGGAGAGCCTGGCGGAACAGGTGATCGATATTTGCCGCGTCAGGCAGGAACGAGGACACGTCAGGCGGCGTCTCGTTCAGGATGGCGGCGAGCGTGGCGGCCATCGACGGGCGCTGCTTGATGAGGCGCTTGCCGACGAGCGCTTCGAACGCCACCGCGGCGAGCGAATAGAGATCCGACTTCTCGTCACCAACCGCGCCGCCGATCTGCTCGGGTGCCATGTAGGCGGGAGTGCCCGGCATCGACCCGGACCGGGTCGTGTCCGCGCCGCCGCCGCCGGCCACACGCGCGACGCCGAAATCGAGCAGGCGGGCCTGAAAACCGTCCGAGGTGCGAGTCAGGAACACGTTCTGGGGCTTGATGTCGCGGTGGACGACACCCGTGCGATGCGCCGCCGACAGTGCGGCGCCCACCTGGCGCAGCAGGTCCGCCACCTGTCGAGGCGAACCGCGACCGTGACGGGCGATTTCCTCGGAGAGCGCGCGGCCGGTGAGGTATTCCATCACGATGAAGGCCGACCCGTCGTCGAGTTCACCGAGATCGAAGACATCGACCACGCCGGGATGACCGATGCGCGCCACGGCGCGGGCTTCATGCGCCAGTTGCGCGCGGGCGCTCGCATCGAGCGGGGCGTCGCCTAACAACACCTTGATCGCCACGTCGCGCTGCAGGCGATCGTCGCGGGCGAGGAACACCTGGCCCATGCCACCCTGCCCCAGCAGCCTGACGAGCTGGTAGCGATCCTGGACCCGGTACGGCAACAGACGCTGGATCAGCTTCGTGCCATCGACATCGCACCGCTCGACGGAATCATCGAAGCAGCGGCCGCACGTCTGGCACAACCACAGCGCACCCACGCCTCGTTCGCGCATGCGGCGCCGGGCACTCTCGCGACGCGCTTCTTCCAGCGCGAGTTCATGTCGCTTTTCCATGATCTCGAGGGCGCCGCCGAGGTATCGCGCGAATCCGCCGACGAGCCGCCGCTCGGGGGTGCCCCAGCTCGAGGGCTGGGCAATCACGATCGCCCCGAAGACTTCGCCGGAAAGCCCGGACAACGGCACGAGCACGTTGCCGTTTGCATCCTTCGCCATCTCACCGGCATTTTCGACGACGCTGACCTCGGGCGCGGTCAGCTCACCGTCGTTGAGCGGCACCGCCTCACCTTCGGCGCATCGCCAGATCCGCACTTCCACGGCCTCGACGGTCCGGCGAATCTCCCTCGCGACCTGCTCGGCCCAACGCGGCAGGTTTTCGATCGAGTCCGGGGCGCGCAGTTCCATCTCGGCCACGCGCTTCTCCGATTCATGGAGCTGGTCCATCGACCCCTGCAGCTCGCGCCGGCGCTGCTCGAGCAGCGCGCGTTGCTGGAAATCGCGCCGATACCCCGCTTCCAGCGTGTAGCTGCCGATCATGCCGATCAGGTTCGCCGAGGCGAGGAAGAGGACGTTATTGATCAGCAGCGTGGTGGGCAGCCTGCCCTGTTGCAGTTCGACCGCGAGGTAGAACAACGACAGCAGCACGGTGGCCGCCGACGCCAGCAGGAAGGGCAGCCGCGACACGGAGTGCGCCCAGAGAATCGCCAGCACGAGCCCGACCACCTGCGCCGATGCGACTTCAATATCTGTCAGAATGCCGAGGTAGATGAGCGCACCGCCGCCGAACAGGACGGCGAACAACTGCGACGGCAGGAACCAGGTCTCGAAGCGTTTTGCCCAGGTGAAGGCGAGGAGCGCGCCTAACAGGGGCGCCACTATCGAGAGCCGTACGAACCAGAGCGACCGGTAGGCGTCAGGCGCGACGAACGGATCGAGCACGGCAAACAGCACGAACAGTCCGATCGCGAGCGCCAGCGCGGCCCTGGCCGGCCGCAACGAGCGGGCGAAGTAGTCGTGCTGAAAGGCGCGTTCGAACTCGGGATCGGCGAACGGCTTCGCGCCGGGCCGCAGGCGCGCGGCGGCCGCGAATTCCTCAGTAACAGACATCAGGATGACAGGCGTGCAGGGTGTGACCGTTCAGGTCAGGCGCGGGTGTTTCCCGGATTTGTGCTCCAACTGCAGTTTGACATACGAATCAACGGTCGCCCTGATTCGTTCTCTCTCGAGTACGGTGGTTTCCCTGACGACGCGCCCGGGAACGCCCATGACCATCGAGTTCGGCGGGATCTGCATTCCTTCCTTGCAGACGGCGCCGGCGGCCACGATGGAACCCGTCCCGACCCGGACGCCGTTCAGCAGAACCGCTCCCATCCCGATCAGCGAATCGGGTTCGACAATGGCGCCGTGGATGATAGCGCGATGACCGACGCCCACGCGGTCACCGATGATGGTCGGGAACCCCGTATCGGCATGAACGACCGTGCCGTCCTGGATGTTCGAGTCTTCCCCGATCTCGATGCGTTCCGTATCGCCGCGAACCACGGCGTACGGCCAGACGGATGCGCGCGGTTTCAGGTTTACTTGCCCGCAGACAAAAGCCAGAGGGTGGATGAAGGGCATGAGGGACGCGTGAGGACGTGAGGGCGTGAGGGCGTGAGGACGTGAGACGTGAGGACGTGAGGACGTGAGGCCGGGAATTCGGGGAATTCAGCGGGCGAATGTACGGAAGTACTCCTCCAGGCCCTCGGCCACGCCTCTCGCGTACGCGTCCTGGAATTCCGGCGTGCGCAGCGCCGCTTCCTGCTCCGGGATCATGACGAAAGCGCCTTCGCAGAGAATGCTCGGCATCCACGTGGGTCGGAGGACGGCAAGGTTGTCGTAGTTGATGCCGAGGTCGCGAAGTCCCATCCGTCGCACCATGCCTGCCTGCACCGCGCCAGCCAGCGGTTCCGACCAGGGATTGAAGTAGTACGTGCCGGTACCGTGGCGGTCGAACGGATTTACCCCATCCGGCAGCGCGTTCAGGTGGATCGAGACAAAGGCGTGGGCGTCGGCTCGGCGGGCCATGACCGGTCGGTCCGCCAGGGGCACCGCACCCGGCGCCGTGCGCGTCATGACCACCGTTGCGCCACGCTGTTCGAGGTAGGTCTTCAACCTTTCGCTGATGCCTAACGTCGGGACGGCTTCATAGAGGCCGGTTGGACCGGTGCTGCCGGCCGGCGGGTGGCCGGCGTCCACGGCAATCACGAGACCCTGCAACGGGCGGGATCGGTTCACCGCCGGCGGTTTCCGGACGCGCAGCACGAATGCGTTCTGCTCCCACATCACCAGGTACCCGAACGGCGCGTCGTGCAGCTCGATCCGGTATTCGGCACGATCGCTGAGTACCTGACGCCACGTGACCCGCCTGACGATGGAGTTGGCCGACGTGTAGTTGATGATGTCGGTGTTGGCGATCGTGCCATGCAGCGTGACCACGAGCGCCTGCGGCTCGGCGTCCACCGAATACGGTGGCATCTCCGACATGGGAATGCGGACGTCGCTGAACGCACCACGGTTCACCACGCGGGCGTTGCCGGCGACGCGTCTCGGGGCCGGCGTTCCGGCGGGCAACGGCGCCAGCTCGGCCGGATCCACGAAGACCTGGAGATTGCCGTCGAGGCGGATGCGACTCGCGCCACTTGTCTGGCCCGTGACCTCGACCACCGTGCCGGGCTTGAGGAACCACTTGTACGTTCCGCCGGCGACCGGCCGGCCGATGATGACGCGATCCGTGTCAGGCACCGTGGACGCCGCCGCACCCAGCCGCGCATAACGAGGACCGGCGGAGTCCGCGAGTGAAACGCGCATGATGGGGAGCCGGGTCGTGTCACGCCCACGGGTCACGTGGATCCAGCCGCCGCTGTTGAGCCTGACGGCGGGAACCTCGGTGACCACGAACTGTCCGCGGGCCGAGCTCGCCCCGGTCGCGACGAGCGGACGACGGGATCCATCGGGCAGTCGGAGCTCGGCAGTCGCACCGCCAGCAATCGTGGCGCTGACCCGGACCGGATCCCATCGCTCGAGGACTTGACCGACTCTCGGCGAGACACTGTTCGAGTCGACGATTAGTGGACCCGACACCGGAAAAGGCGGCGATTCGGGAGGCAAGGTAACGCGGTGCTGAGTCCTCACAGTGTCGAGTCCCTGCGCCACCTCGAACTCGTAGGTTGCAGCATTGCCCGGTCCGGTTGGCACGGGGAGATACGCGAGGAAACTGCCGTTTGGCTTGACCGGGATTGCCTGCGAATTGATCCGCAGCGTGGCCGATCCGCTGCCGACTGACCCGAAAATAAAGTTCGAGTCCCGTGCGGCGATCCGTGCCCCGGCGGGCGGGTATACCACCCTCAAGGCAATTGGCCCCACGACGCTAGGGATGTCTGGCAGCGTCACCGGCCCGGCGGCTTCCGAAGTCGCCACCGCGGAAGGTGGTGAAGCCTCGGTGCCGGCGGTTGGAGACCTCACATCTAGACCGGGATTTCGAACCGGTCCGGGCAAGCACCCCGTGGTGAAGAGCGTCAGGAACGAAACAGCCCGACGGACCCGGCCTGTCAGCATGGGCGCAAGTTAGTCGTGGCGGAAAACTTGCGGCACTTCCGATCCGTACTGATGGTCTGGTCCGTGGGATCTGTGGCTGGGTTGCTCCAAGGTGTGGTTTGTGGCAATTTCGCTGTAGCGTCGTTTCGCGCTGTCCTACGTACCGGACCGAATTCCCTCGAGGACGTTTCCGGTGGCCCGTTGTGCCAATTGTGGTCGCACCAGCGACCTGGCTTCGAACCATAGTTTTTGCGCCCACTGCGGTTGGCGCATGAGATCGGCAGACTCGACGTCTGGTACAACGTCGGGTAAGCGCGCGCTATTTCATGATCGACCGGTCTCAGCCGCTGAAGCACGAGTCCTCTCGACGACGCCGTCAGGCAGCCGATCGTTGAAGACCGCGCCGTGTCCGCACTGCACCCGCGCCATCGATCGGGCCCTGCATTTCTGTCCGCATTGCGGACTGAAGACCGGGTTTGCCGCGATCAACCCCACATTCTGCGGGTCGTGCGGCACTCGCATGAGCGACGACGATTCGTTTTGCGCGGCCTGTGGCGAACCACTGAAAGGCGGCTTTGATGACCCCGGTCTCACCGTTGATACGCAGCCGCGAGGCATCACGCCGATGGTCGTGAGCGCGGTCGGACCGCATCTCTCGCTGCTGACCGACGAAGGTGAGGTCGTGCGCGAGATTCCGCTGCAGAACGGCGAAATCGTCGTCGGTCGCGGAAATGGCGACGTGACCTTTGACGATGACGAGGCGGTGTCGCCGGAACACGCGGTGCTCACGTGGAAGAACAACGCGCTCCACGTGCGCGACCTTGGTTCATCGAACGGCAGCTGGTTGTACATCCTCGCGCCGCAGGCATTGACGGATGGCGACGTGTTGCTGATCGGTTCCCAGGTGATCCGCTTCCGGAAGCTGTCGTCAGGCTTCCTGCTCGACGATGCGGAGCTTCGCCAGGCCGGATCGCGCACGCCGAAGCGCGATGATGCGATGCTCGAGCAGTTGCGCGCCGATGGCAGCGTCCGGGACGTGCTGTATCTCTCGCCGGGCCGGACGATCCTCATCGGCCGGGATCATGGCGACTGGGCGTTCCCGTACGACCCGACGATGAGCGCGCGGCACGCGGAGATCCGTTCGGTGCCACAGCGCGACGAATACGTCGTTCGCGATCTCGGGTCGCGGAACGGAATTGGCGTACTGGTACGCGGCGAGCGAGCGGTCAGGGGTGG
Organism: uncultured Gemmatimonadaceae bacterium; assembly: GCA_966211115.1. GTDB lineage: Bacteria > Gemmatimonadota > Gemmatimonadetes > Gemmatimonadales > Gemmatimonadaceae > JABWBJ01. Next base: position 20,528 of record CBIHMX010000004.1, read on the forward strand.
CGAGCGCCTGCTGTTCGGTCGCAAGATGTTGCGGGCCGATCTCACGTGAGTTCGGCCGGGGCCGGCCCGGCGTCTGCCCGGCAACGTTGACGCGAACTTCATGGCAACCATTTCCGGTGAATACGTGATCCCCACGGGGTCAAGGGAAGGCCACAGGCAGCCACAGGCGCCGGTGGTCATCCAGGTATTCGCCCAGTCCGACGTTGGCCGCACGCGCGAGCATATCGAGGATTCGTTCATCGTGGTGAACCTGAGCGACGGTGAACCGCTCCGGTTCGAGCGACTGGTCGAACAGCCGGCCGATCCGGCGTCGACGGTGTTCATGGTCGCGGACGGAATGGGTGGGGCCGCGGCAGGCGAAGTCGCCTCGGCCACCGCGGTGGAGGTCGTGCTGCGGCACCTGCGCGATCGGGTGGCGCAGATGAAGCCACCGGCACCGCAGGAGCTGGCGAATGAGCTGACCCGGGCGGCCGAGAAGGCCAACTGGTCGATCTTTCAGCAGGCGGTGAACAAGCCCGAGCTGCGCGGCATGGGCACGACGGCGACGATCGCGGCATTGCTGAATGACACGCTGTACATCGCCCAGGTGGGCGACAGCCGGGCGTACCTGATCCGCGGCGGCACGGCGACGCAACTGACGAAGGACCAGTCGCTGATGCAGAAACTGATCGAGGCCGGCGAACTGACGGAGGAGGAGGCGCTCCTCAGTGAGCGGCGGAACATCATCCTCCAGGCGTTAGGCCCGGAGGCGAGCGTGAAGGTGGACCTGACCATGCAACGCATCCGGCGCGGCGACGTGCTGCTGCTGTGCAGCGACGGCCTGTCCGGCCTCGTCAGGCCCGAAGACATGGCCCGCATCGTGGACGAGGAGCTCGACCTGTCCGTGGCCTGCGACCGGCTGGTGGCGATGGCCAACGACCAGGGCGGTCCGGACAACATCACGGTGGTGGCGGCGCGCTTCGAGGGTCGCGGGCTGGGTGTCGTTCGCGGGACCGATGCCGTCGGATACCGGGAATTCTCTGCCGATGAACCGCCTGACGACGGTGTTCCGCCGGAACCGGATCGTTCGCGCGACGTGACGCAACCGTGGCCGGTGACCCCGGCGCCGACGATGGTCGACGATGACCGGAAGCGCAGGGCGGCGCTCTACATGCGGATCATTGCCGCGGTGGGCGTCGTGGTGCTGGTGCTGGCGATATGGCGCTGGTTCTTTTGAGTCGGGGAGTGTGTGAGTTGAGGAGGGGTGTGCCTAACGGGCTGGGGTGAGTTTGCCGAGGATGCGTGGGCCTCTCGCGCCGGTCACGGTGACGACATTGCCGGGGCGGCGTTGCAGGAACAGGTGAGCCAGCAGGGCGAATGCTACGGCCTCCTTCGCTTCTCCATCGAAATAGACGTCGGCGAAGCGCCGGAGCGTGATCTCCCCGGGGATCGCCTTTCGAATGGCGTCCACGAGAGCGGGGTTCTCGGCGCCACCTCCCGACAACAGCATTTCGGTCACCGGTTCGGGAATGAACCGCCGGTACGCGTCGGCGATGCTGCGGGCCGTCAGGCTGACCGCTGTCGCCACCAGGTCACCGTTGGTGGCATCGGGCCGGTGGCGACGGCAACTGGCGATGAAGTCGTCGATCCAGTCGGGACTGAAGAGTTCCCGGCCGGTGGACTTGGGCGGCGGCGCGGAGAAATACGGGTGTGTGAGCGCGCTGGCGACCGCATCGTCGATCGGTGTTCCACTGCGCGCGAGTTTACCGCCGGAATCGAATCGCAATCCCGGCGAGATCTTTCGTGTCACCGCATCCATGACGACGACGCCGGGCCCGGTATCGAAGGCGCGCAACGACGACAGGTCGCCGCCCGGTGGCACCACCGAAATGTTGCCGATGCCGCCGATGTTCTGGAGCGTGCGCCATGCCGTGGGGTGTGAGAACAGGAGTGCGTCGGCCATGGGTACGAGCGGCGCGCCCTGACCGCCGGCGGCCATGTCCCGCACGCGGAAATCAGAGATGACATCGATTCCCGTGCGCTCGGCGATCACGGCCGGCTCACCGAACTGCCAGGTCGAGTGTCCCGGGACGTGCCAGACGGTCTGCCCGTGTGAGGCGATGGCGGTCACTTCATCGCGCGGCACGCCGGAATCCGCCAGTGCGGCCGTTGCCGCGTCGGCGAGCCAGTCGCCCAGCTCGAAGTTGAGCTGGCAGTACTCGTCAGGCGTGGTGCCGGCGAGGGCACCGGCAAGCCGCTGGCGGCGGACGGGATCGTACGGCACCTGCCGAAATGCGAGGAGCTCGGCCTCGAGTGTCGCGCCGAACCTGACGACGGCAGCGGAAATGCCGTCGAGGGATGTCCCGCTCATCAGGCTTACGATTACGGTCGACGCGAACCGTGAGGCCTGGGAGGAACCGGATTCGGCGGATTCGTGTGTCAAGCCTGGAATGCCTCGCTAGTCAACCGCGTTGGCTCGTGTGGTCAGGTCTCTCGTACGTGTCTCACATCCACTCAAGGATCGCCGACCACTCGTCGAATGATTCCACCGGCCTGTTGAATCCGTTCGATGGCATCTCCGCGAGAGATGTGCGCCCGGTGCATAACGATAGCGACTTTCACACTTCCCCCGGCCGACTCGAGCAGCGTTTGCGCGTCATCGCGGGAAATCGCGCACGTCTCCATCAGGATGCGCTCACTGCGATCCTTCAGCTTGAGATTGGTGGCCTGGAGATCGACCATCAGGTTGCCCCAGGTCTTGCCGATCCTGATGAGCGCGCCGGTGGTGATCATGTTCAGGATCATCTTGGTGGCGGTGCCGGCCTTGAGACGTGTGGAACCGGTGACGACTTCGGGCCCGGTGACCGCGACGATCGCGACGTCGACGAGGCGGGTCACCTCAGCCGACAGTGGCGTACAGGCAATGACCATGGTGCGGGCGCCGAGTTCTTCGGCGCGAGCGAGCGCTCCCCTGACGAAGGGCGTGGTGCCTGACGCGGCGATGCCCACGAGGCAATCGTGATCGGTGACGCCACTCTCATCGATAGCGGCGGCGCCTTCTCCGGCAGGTCCTCGGCGCCCTCCTGCGAGCGAAAGACTGCCGGGGGCCCGCCGGCGATGATGCCCTGCACCATCTCCGGATCGGTGCCGAACGTTGGAGGACATTCGCTGGCGTCGAGAATGCCGAGTCGGCCTGACGTTCCCGCGCCGACATAGAACAGCCGTCCACCGTTCCGGAATACACCCTCGACGATGGTGATCGCGGCGGCGATCTCGTCGCGCTGGGTGGCGACGGCGTCTGCGACCGATCGATCCTCGGCATTCATCAACTCCACGATCTCGTCAGGCGTCGCGAGGTCGATACGCGCCGTCCGGGGGTTGCGATGCTCGGTGATCCGGTGGTCCTGAGACATTGGGCCAAAAATAACGAGAGGCCCCTCTGTTGGGCCTCTCGGTTCTTACTGGTACTGGGTAGTGGTTATTGGGACTGGTACCAGTGTGGTACTGGTATCGTCAGTTGCCTACGGACACTGTGAGCGGACCGGTCAGGCGAACGGCGATCGCGGATCCGGCGTTCACGCATCCCTCGTAGTCCGACGTCGACGATGCGGCGGCGGCGCCGGCGGCGGCACCAACGGCGGCGCCGATCAGCGTACCTTTGCGGTCACGGCCAAGGACCTGGCCAATGATCGCGCCGGCGGCGGCACCACCCACCACCTTCTTCGCGTCATCGCCGCGATCCTGCGAGCGCACGCGATCGATCGATGCCGTCACGACTTCGGCTTCGGGCGTGTAGGTCCGGCCATTGGCCGTGATCGACACCACCTTGAACCCCATGACGATGTTCGTCTTTGCATCTTCGCTGCGCTTCAGTTCCGTCACTTCGATCGCAACCGACGATCCCGCCGGCAGCGAAACACCGTTCGTGCCGGTTACCGGCTCGGAGAGACTGGCGTTGAAACGATCACCAATCTTGTTGGTGTTCGTGCAGATCTTGCTGCCCGACGTCAGGGCGAGCGTCGTACCGCTCGCGATCACGCCACTCGTGGGTGCGGCGGGTGCAGGGT
>CBIHMX010000005.1:0-20026 GCA_966211115.1 uncultured Gemmatimonadaceae bacterium
TACGTGCCCGGGGCAAGGTTGACCACCTGCTTGAACAACACGCTTTCGTCGTCGCGGGTGGTCTCGCGGAACGCGATCACGCGGACCACTTCGCGGGCCCGGATCTCCTGGACCACGTTCGTCCCGCTCCGCACCTCGATCCCGACGTCGTAGGCAGCACGCCAGCGCTCGCCTTCAGCACGAAAGCGCAACGCCCGGTTGGCGAGTGACACCGTCACAACAATGGTCGTGGAGTCGTCCGAAGGACCGGCAAAGAAGGAAAGCGAGCTGACGAAGGGGGTTTCCCCGCCTTCGGCCAACAGGCCCATCCGCCGGTAAAGGGCGATCACGTCCGGCGATCGGGGCGCGGCGCGCGTCGAAGTGACGTTGCCCGGACCCGGTGCCGGCGCCGGCAAGTCGCCGGGCGGAGGTCCACCGCGCGATCCACCGCATGCGGCGCTGGACAGAAGTCCGGCGAGTCCGGCGGAGACGAATACTCGCCTCGACCACCTACGGTGCATTTGGGCCTCCAGTATGCAGTTGCTGCGGTTCGAGGTTTGGATAACCGTCCCTCGGGACATTGGTTGCTTGCCGCCCTTGGACCGTCGCATTAGGTTCGCGCCCGTGCCCAAGGAAAACCTCGTTGGTCAGAACATAGCCGGCTACTCCATAGACGAGTTGGTCGGCGAGGGTGGGACGTCGGTCGTGTACCGTGCGACCCATCCCACTCACGGCACGGTGGCGTTCAAGGCGCTGCGCGACAAGATGCGCCAGGACAAGACGGCCCTGGCGCGGTTCACCCGCGAAGCGAACTTCGGAAAACGCGTTCTTCATCCGAACGTCATCAAGACCATAGAGACAGGCCAGGTCGAGGGTATCCCCTACCTGGTGATCGAGTGGGCTGGTGGCGACCTGCTCGAGCACTACGCGAAGAAGCACGCGCCGATGCCGCGCGAGGACGTCGCGCACGTGATCATGCAGTGCGCCGATGCCGTCGGCGCGGCCCACGGGTCGGGCATCGTACACCGCGACCTCAAGCCCGACAACGCGATGTATGACCACGCGACGGGCACGCTCAAGCTCCTCGACTTCGGCATCGCGGCCGCCACCGACACGTCGCAGGACGAGCGACTGACGCGCGCCGGTTACTTCGTCGGCACGCTGATGTACGTCGCACCGGAAGCCCTTTCTGGCGCGCTGGTGACCCCGGCGGCGGATCAATACAGCCTGGCAACGATTGCCTACCTCCTGCTCACCGGTTCGCTGCCATACCTCGCGAAGTCGCCGCGGGAGATGTTCACGCAATTGCTCTCGCAGCCACCGATCGCGCTGAACAAGGCACGGCCCGGGCTCGACTTCGGCGCGCGTGTCGAAAGCGTGATGATGCGTGGTTTGTCGCGCGAGCCTGCCGATCGGTATCCGGACGTGCTCACGTTCGCGCGCGAGCTGCGGGAGGCGTTGCTCGAACCACCGGGCAAGTCCGCGCCAGGCGCCCCGCCGGGAATCAGCTCGACGAGTCCCGAGAGCGGCGGCCTGCTCTCGAGAATGAAGGGACTGTTCGGTCGCGGTTGACCGCCACGATTCACCGCCACCCGCCGACATGAACCCGGTCGATCGCAGCACGCTCATCCGGCTGCTTTCCGAGCGCTCGCTCCGACGCGGCAAGTTCACGCTCGCATCGGGGCGCGAATCGGCCTACTACGTCGATGCGCGCCTCACCAGCATGAGCCCTGAGGGGTTGGCGACCATCGGCCCCCTTGCCCTCTCGGCTATTCGCGACCGAGGCTGGCGAGTCGATGCCGTGGGCGGTCTCACGCTCGGCGCTGATCCCGTGTCATATGCGATCGCGGTCGCGAGCGTGGCATCGCCACCCCTCGTGCGCGCGTTCACCGTGCGCAAGGAAGCGAAGCAGCACGGGACGGGCCGGCTCATCGAGGGACCGATGAACGAGGGCGACCATGTGGTCGTGATCGAAGACGTCATTACGACCGGCGGATCGGCGCTTCGGGCGGTTGAAGCGATCCAGCGTGCGGGTGCATCCATTTCAGGCATCGTCGCCGTAGTCGATCGTGAGGAAGGTGGACGGAGTGTGCTGGAACAGCAGGGGTTCGAGGTCGTCTGTCTCGCGACCGTTTCCGAGCTGCTCGATCAGGCGCCTGCCGGCACAGCTTCGTCGTAGGCACGCGCCGGACGTGGCGCGTCGATGCCGAGCGGATCGAACGAGCGCAGGCGGCCGATGTGCGGCAACACGAGCTCGTCCCGGAAAAGCTGAAGCATTCCCTCGCCGTCGTACCGCTGGCGGAACTCCATGGCGGTGATGCGAAGGATGGACTTGAGGTGCCGGCCGAATGCCTGGGGTGAGCTGTAATCGAGCTCGTTGGCGACGATCGTGATCGAGAGGCCCGGGTTCTCGAACAGCCGGGCGGCACACACCAGCCTCGCCATCGAGAGGTAGAACTTTGGTGCGGGCAATCTGGCCCGCGTGAAGCGGCTCATGAGCGTGGACGGAACAACGCCGAGTATCTCTGAAAGTTCCTGAATGGTTCGTGTTTCGGACCCTTCTTCGAACAAAGCGCGGAAGAAGCGAAGGCAACCGTCTGGAGCGTCGGTGAGGTCTTCGGCAACGCGTGCCAGTGCAACACGATGAATCTCGGTGGCCTGGTCGTGCAGCAGCACCGATCGCAACTGCTGCCATCCACGAGGCTCGCGAACGTCCACGAGGGTACGCACGCCACACCGCCCAAGTACGAGCACGGTTTGCGCAGTTTGCGGCGTGAGATTCGAGAGGAGTGCGACTGCCGGAACGCGAGGAAACTCGCGGACGACACGGGCAACGCGTGGGACGTCGGCTACGTCGCAGCACGCGATCGATACGATCACGGCAGCGGCGCGATGGTCGCGCAGGTCGCGCATGGCGTCATTCAGTGACTCGCGATGCCACGCACGGTAGATGCCCTGGCCGGCGGCATCGACGCGCAACCGCTCGTCCGGTGTGAGCACCGTGGTGATTCGAGGAACTGGAAGTAGCGGGGTCTCGGATGTATTTGACTGCATCGGTCGTCACCGGAGTTCGATGCGACAGTCTGCAATCGGGTCGTCACCTGCGCGTCACGTCCGGTTATATTCCACGCCGTGAGCAGCTGGGCAGTCGCAGGTAGTTCGCTTCGGCGGACCAGCCTGAGGAAAGTCCGGGCTCCATGGGCAAGGTGCCAGGTAACTCCTGGGCACGGCGCGAGTCGTGACGGATAGTGCCACAGAAAACAGACCGCCACAGAAGATCGTGGTAAGGGTGAAATGGTGGGGTAAGAGCCCACCGCGCCTTCCGGTAACGGAGGCGGCACGGTAAACCCCGCCGGAGCAAGGCCAAATAGGCGGCGAGGAGACGCCCACTCCGATCAAGACGCCGCGGGTAGGCTGCACGAGGGCGGAGGAGACTCCGCTCCCAGAGAAATGACTGCCGCGGGGTTTCGGCTCCGCTACAGAACCCGGCTTACAGGCTGCTTACGACGACGCCCAGTCTCTCGAGTGAGAGGCTGGGCGTTGTCAGTCAACGAGGCGTAATGGCATCACCAGGCAGACGTACTTGCCGGGTGCAGCCCAACCTTCGGGTAACACCGTGGCGGCGCGCTCGGCGGTCTTGAACGTGAAGCGCACCTCGTCCGTGGGCATGTTGCGCAGGATCTCGAGCAGGTAGCTGCTGTTGAACCCGATGTCGAGCGAGTCGCCCGTGTACTGCACCGGAATCTCGTCCTGGCCTTCGCCGACGTCGGGCGTCTGCACGGTGAACCGGAGCAGGGCAGTGTTGAACGAGAGCTTCACGCGATGTGTCTGGTCCGACGCAACGACCGACATGCGCCGAAGCGCACTCACCAGCGACGGCCGATCGACGATGGCAAAGCGGTCGTTGTCGCGCGGTATGACCTGGTCGTAATTCGGATAGGGTCCCTCGATCAGGCGCGTCGAGACGCTGGCGATTGGACTGCGGAAGGCAAGGTGATTCTCACCCTTTCCGATCTCGATTTCTTCCTCGGGCGGAAACACGCGCCGCACCTGTTCGAGGGCGCGTGGTGGCACGATGAAATCCCCGGTGGCGCTCTTCCCCATTTCCACGGGCGATTCCATGAGCGCGAGCCGGTGTCCGTTGGTGGCCACCATGCGCAGCATCTTGTCTCGCACTTCCCACAACACGCCGTTCAGGATGGGGCGGCTTTCTTCGGAGGAGACCGCAAACGCGGTGCGCGAGATGAGCTCCTGCAACACCGAGGACTTCACGCGCCACCCGGTGTTGTACTCGACGGGCGCAAACGCCGGATACTCGTCGCGTGGCAGTCCGAGCAACTTGAACTTGGTCCGGCCGCATTCGAGCGTGGCCCGTTGTTCGCCGAGAGCTGCGATTTTTACCGGAGCCGGCGGCAATTCCCGGGTGATCTCCCCCAGTCGTTTGGCGGGCAGCGTGAGTGCTCCGGGCAACTCGACGTCCGCCGGGACTTCGACGGAGACGGCCACATCGAGGTCGGTGCCGGAAAATCGGACACCACGTTCCGAGGCCTCGACCAGAATGTTCGCGAGTACAGGAAGGGTCGTCTTTGCCGGTACGGCCGGCGCGACGCTGGTGAGAGCTTCCTGCAGTTTTTCCCGCGCAATCGTGAAGCGCATTCGAGCCTCAAGTGGGAAAGACTATTGCTGTTTATCTAAAGGAATAAAGAACTACAGTAACAGCAGTACTGTGGAGATGTGGCCAAGAACTGCTTACGCTGCGCCCGCGGGTAACTCAAGTACAGCGAGTTGAAGGCGTTCGGCGAACTCCTGGTCGGCCGCTCGAAGATAGCGCGCACGTTCAAGACTGTGGATAACAGTGGAATGATCCCGACCACCGAACGCGTTTCCAATATCTGCAAGGTGAGCATTCAACAATTCACGTGATAAAAGCATCGCGGCTTGCCGAGGCACCGCGACTTCACGCGTGCGGCTCTTCGACGTCAACGCTGCGGCGCTGACGCCCCACGCTTTCGCGACGGCGGTTTGAATCGTGGAGATGGAGAGGCCGCGGCCATCGCTGCCGCTTCCCGCACCGGCAGCGGCCGGACGAATGCGGTCGCGGAGGGCTTCGACCGCCAGATCGACGGTCACCGGCTGCTGACGCAGCGAAGCGAACGCGATCAGCTTGATGATGCAACCTTCCAACTCTCGCACGCTCGAGCGCACATGCTCGGCGATGAGATGCAACACATCGTCCGGGATCGTGTGCTGGAGGTGATCCTGGTGCGCCTTGCTGCGCAGGATCGCGATGCGGTGCTCGAAATCGGGGAATTCGATGTCGGCGACCATGCCCCACTGGAAGCGCGTCACGAGGCGCGCTTCGATGCCGGGGATTTCGCTGGGCGGGCGATCGCTGGTGAGGATGATCTGGCGTCCACCTTCGTACAGCGCGTTGAAGGTGTGAAAGAATTCTTCCTGGGTCGCTTCCTTGCCCTTCAGGAAATGGACGTCGTCGATGAGCAACAGATCGAGTTCGCGGAACCGGCGGCGGAAGTCATGTGTCGTCCGCCCCTGGATCGACATTACGTATTCGTTCGTGAATTGTTCGGCTCCGAGGTACGCGGCGCGCAACGCCGGATTGCGCGCCAGGATGGCATGCGCGACTGCCTGCATGAGGTGCGTCTTGCCGATGCCTGTGGCGCCGTAGATGAAGAGTGGGTTGAAATCGCGGCCGGGCGCTTCGGCGACCGCGAGCGCCGCCGACGCGGCGAGCTCGTTCGACTTGCCAATCACGAAGTTGTCGAGCGTGTACTTCGCGTTGAGAAGCGGCCGCGGAGCGGCCATTCCATTTGCGGCGGTCGCGGTGCCTGGCGCGGGTGCGACGAACAAGTCCATCTGCACGCGCTGGCGCGATTGTGCATCAACGATGAACTCGACCTGACATGGCTGACCGAGTGCAACGGGAGCCAGTGAGGTCAGCAGCGCTGCATGTTTTGATTCATTCCAATCGGCGGAGAACTGGTCGGGTACAGCGACCGTGAGTTTGTCTCCGCGCAGCTCGACCGCTTGCGTGGGTTCGAGCCAGGTTCGGAAGGTGTGCTCCGCTATTTCGCGCCGCGCGACTTCGAGTAAACGACTCCAGACTTCTTGCGGCGCCAGATCCATGTCTGTTGATAATCTCAAGGGGCGGCGAAGCTATTCGGACCCTGTTGAAAAGTCAACGCGCACGATCCTGCGTGCTGCACACTGCATGAACATGCGCCTCTAAGGCGTTGACTTGCTTGCGGTAAACCGGGTACGTTTCTCACCCCGAGATCGCACGCCAGATCAGTTTTGTCTCACATACGTAGCTTATGGGAAAGCCCACCTATCGCCCGCGCAACAAGCGCCGAATCCGGAAGCACGGATTTCGTACGCGAATGTCAACGCGCTGGGGTCGTGAAGTGCTCAGTCGTCGCCGCAAAAAGGGGCGGAAGCGCCTGACGGTAAAGCTTCCGTCCAAGTACGCCGCCGCGTAAATCGCGCCTGCGCTACTCGCGGGCGCAACGCATTACTCGCGGCGCTGACATCCGTGGTATTCTGGTAGAGGGGAATGTCGTACGAAGCCGGCATTTCTCGTTCCGGGTGTGCGCTTCGCCTCTGTCGTTTGCGAGGGTGGGGATCATTGTTCCTCGACATGGACACAGCGCGGTCGAACGCAATCGACTCAAGCGCCGGCTGCGCGAAATCGTGCGCCAGGACCTGCTTCCGACGGAACATGGTATGGACCTGATTGTGCGAACCGCGCCCGCAGCGTATTCACTGCCGTTCGCCGATCTGCGCTCCGAAGTGAACGGAGCCGTTCGTCGGCTGGCGAATTGAAACCGGAGCCCGCGTGCGTTTCGTCCTGATAGCGCTGGTGCGTGGATACCAGCTCTTTCTCGGACCGTTGCTCCCGTCGGTCTGCCGGTATTCGCCCACCTGTTCGGCGTACGCCATCGAGGCGCTCGAGAAGCACGGAGCGTGGCGAGGGCTGATCCTGACAGTTCGTCGCATTGGACGGTGTCATCCGTTCCATGTCGGCGGCTACGATCCCGTTCCCTAATCACCCCACGTGCAAATGGACCGACGCACTGTCCTCGCGCTTGTTCTCGTTGCGGCGGTCATCCTGCTCACGCCCAGGCTGTTCACGCCGCGTGTCCCCGTGCCAGCGCCGACAGCAAGCCAGGTGACGGATTCGGTCCCGGCCCCGGCCGATACGCAACAGCCGGCGGTTACCGCCGCGCCGCCAGCGCCCCAAGCCACTCCTGACTCGTCCATCGGCCGCACTCCAGCCGAGACCCTCCACGTCGCCGACTCCACCGCCGAGTTCTCGTTCGTGAACACCGGCGGTGCCCTGCTGCAGGTCGTGCAACGCCAGTACAAGGCCCTCGGCAACGCGGTCGGTCCGGTCGTGCTCGAAGGTCGTGGCGTTCCGCTCATACGGTTCAGCGGTATATCGGGACGCGACACAATTCCATTCGACCAGGCCACGTTTCGCGTGACGCAACGCGACACGATCGGGACGGCAGCGCGCATCACGTTCGAAGGCGTAGTCGCGAGCGACACGTTGATCCTCGATTACGAGATCAAACCGGACAGTTTCCTGGCGCGCGTGGATGGCCGGGTGCGCGGACCGCTCGCGAGCAACGGATTCGTCCTCATGCACTACGCGCCGACCTTGGGCACATACGAGGCAGATACGGTCGACGATCTCCGGAGCCTCGGTTTCGCGTATGAGGCCGTGAATCGTGGATCCAAAGGCACCGCGTTCGCCAAGCTCGACCCCGGCGAAAAGGTGATCGTGCCTGGCCCGCTGACGTGGGTCGCCCTCAAGAGCAAGTATTTCATCGTGGGTGTGCTGGCTCGAGACAGTCTCACGCCGATGGCCGAGATGTCGATGACCGGACTGGCGCGGACGTCGCGGACACCCACCATGGCCCAGGGAACTGTGGTGCTGCAGCCACGTCAGGGCGCCTTTTCGCTCGATATCTATGCAGGTCCGCAACAGGCGAACCGGCTGCAGGCGCTGGGGCGCGATTTCGTGAACTCGAATCCGTATGGCGGGTTCATGCAGCCGGTGGTGCAGCCCTTTGCCGGCCTTGTGATGAGCGTGCTGCTCTGGATGCGCCACACGTTCGACATCGGCTACGGTTGGGTCCTCGTCATATTCGGCGTTGCGGTGCGCGTTCTTCTCTGGCCGCTCAACAACAAGGCAATGCGCACGAGCCTGAAGATGCAGCGCATCCAGCCCGAGCTTCAGGCGTTGCAGACGCGCTACAAAGCCGACCCGGCCAAACTGCAGACGGAAATGATGCGCGTGTACAAGGAACACGACATGAGCCCGTTCAGCATGTTCTCGGGCTGCTTGCCGCTGTTCCTGCCGATGCCGGTGTTGTTTGCGCTGTTCTTCGTGTTCCGCAGCACGATCGAGTTCCGCGGCGTGCCGTTCATGTGGCTCCAGGATCTTTCGCAGAAGGACCCGTTCTACATCCTGCCGCTCGTGATGGGCATTTCGATGTTCGTGCTGTCATGGATTGGGAGCAGGAACACGCCGCCGAATCCGCAAACGAAGATGATGCTGTACATCTTCCCGGCGATGATGACGTTCCTGCTGCTGAATTTCGCCTCCGGCCTGAACCTGTATTACGCCGTGCAGAACCTTGCCGCGCTACCCCAGCAGTGGTTCATCTCGAATGAGCGCGCGAAGGCGTCAGCCAAGGCGAAGGGATAGTCCGGCGAAGTGCGTCATGCGGATTCGGGCACGATTGTCGCGGTTTCGACAGCCGTAGGCCGAAGCGCGATCGCCGTCGTCCGGCTCAGTGGGCCCGGCGCGCACACCATCGCCAGGCGCTGCGCGTCGCGGTGGCCTGACACACCGCGCGCGGCCGCGCTGGCCGAAATTCGCGACCCGTCGACCGGTGCCGTGGTCGACCAGGTGATCATCACACGTTTTGATGCGCCGCAGTCGTTCACCGGTGAAGATGTTGTCGAGTTCAGCGGGCACGGGGGTCTGTTGTCGCCCGCCGCAATCGCCGCGCTCCTGATTCACGAGGGCGCGAGACCAGCGGAGCCTGGCGAATTCACGCGGCGAGCCGTCTTGAACGGCAAGTTGGACTTGCTGCAGGCCGAAGGTATTGCCAGCATCGTCGACGCGCGCACGGAGGCAGCGCGGCAAGCGGCACTGCACCATGTGGACGGAGGTCTTTCGCGCCAGATCGGCACTCTTCGTGACGCGGTGCTCGAACTCGAGGCACTGATCGCATACGACATCGATTTCCCCGAAGAGGATGACGGCCCCATTCCCGCCGCTCGAGTAGATCGCGCGCTGGAGCAGGTGCAACGTCAAATTGGCGTCCTGCGCGACAGCGTCCGACTGGGGGAGATTGTTCGAGAAGGCGCGATCGTCGTGCTCGCGGGGCGACCGAATGCGGGTAAGTCGTCTCTCTTCAATGCGCTCCTCGGCGTGGAGCGCGCGATCGTACACCACACACCAGGCACGACGCGCGATGCCATCGAGGCAGTGATCGAAGTAAACCGCTGGCCGCTTCGTCTGGTGGATACCGCAGGACTGCGTGAAAGCAACAACGAAATCGAACGCACCGGCGTCGAGGTCAGTCAACGCTATCTGAGCGGTGCTCACGTTGTGCTCGTTTGCGGCGAGTCGCCGGACGATCATGCCGCGGTTTCCGGCATCATTGCTTCAGCGACGAAGGCGCCGCGCATTCCTGTTTGGACGAAAGCGGACGTCAACGATCCGGGGCCAATCGCGCACGCCGACGGCGTACACGTCAGCGCGAAGGAAAGGCGAGGCCTCGGCGACCTGCTTCAGTCGATCGAACGAACGCTGGACGCAACGTATGGATCGCTGGATCCCGAGTTGCCGTTGCTCACACGCGCGCGCCATCAAGCCGCTCTCAACGAGGCAGCAGCGGAACTGTCAGCGTTTCATGAGTCCAGAACGACCAATGCGGTTCCGATGACCGTTGCTGCCGTGCACCTGCGCGCTGCTGTGCACGCTCTCGAAAGCCTCGTGGGCGCCGTGGATGTCGACGACGTGCTGGCGAAGATCTTCTCGACGTTTTGCGTCGGCAAGTAATCAGGCCGAAGCCGCCGCCGCCGAGGACTCGGCGACATCGATGATGTCGTGTGCGGCTGCGCGAACGGCCCATGCCGGACCATTCATCTCCAGCGCGGGGCCGACCAGCCTCGAGCCCACGAAGTAACCCGCACGCTCTGGAACGACGGTTCGGTCGATCACACGGGCCTCGTCGGACACGCCGCCGGAGAGATATCGAAGGCGAAGTCCCAGCGCGGCGTTGTCAAAATCCGCCAGGATCGCGCGCGTAACGGACGACTCGAGTTTCCGCACGCGCGCAAACTGGCGGCGTTGAGAGCCGAAATACTCCCAGGATGCGTGTCCGGGGCTCACGAGTCGAGCGACTTCAACGGCGATGCCCTCGTTCACGACATGTTCGCCCAGCGATGCGCGACGCCCGGTTTCCCAATACGAGTAGTAGCCGTCCGCTTCTTCGATGAGTGACCGCATCTCACTCCGGCTGCCCGGCGAGGTGTAGCGGACAGCGTGCGCCATTTCGTGCGCCAGCCACATCGGAATCAGTTCCGGATCGAGCCCAAGGCCCTGTGTTTCCTGGCTGGGAACCCCGGTAAAGTGTTCCAGGCAAACGAAGGCGACGCCTCGTCCCGCGACGACGAGCTCTCCGGCATTGGCGGCGCCAACGCCGACCATGAGAATGACGTCGATGTCGACATCGCTTTCAAGCAGGGCCGAGCACTGTGCTTCGGCGCCGCGTGCGAGCGCGACCACATCGGTGCGCTCGAGCATTGACAGGAGATCGGTGCGATCGGAGAGAGCGGCCATCCGCGCCACTTCGGAAAAATGTGGCGTTTCCGGATCGAGTACGTAGTTGTTCCAGTACGCCGCGAGCCGATGGCGATGCGTTTCGTAGTATCGATGATATGCGGCAACCCGATCGGAGCTGTTCAGGACTGCTAGAAAGTCCGGCAGCAGGTTGACGAGCATCTACGACCAGGGCGCAGGTGAGCGGCGCAGAGGCGATCGCGAGAAAAACGCGCGGCAAGATACTCGCACACTCGAACCGCAACAAGTGAGAAGAACTGAACGCAAAAATGTTGATTCGCGTGATCGGCGCTGACTCGTCGTTTACCTTGTGCCGAAGAGTCGATCGCCGGCGTCGCCAAGTCCGGGGAGAATGTACCCGTGCGAGTTCAACTCGCGGTCGAGCGCTGCAGCGATCACGCTCACGTCGGGATGTTCATCGTGAAGACGACGAAGACCCTCAGGCGCCGCAACGAGGCAGAGGAAGCCAATTCGTGTCGCGCCGGCACGCTTGAGCGACGAAACGGCAGATGAGGCGCTACCACCAGTCGCAAGCATCGGATCGAGAATGAAAAAATCGCGCTCGGCCGCGTCGCCGGGCACCTTGAAGTAGTAGTCAACCGGCTGGAGTGTGTCGTGATCACGATACAATCCAACATGACCGACACGCGCTGATGGCACGAGCCGCAGCACGCCTTCCACCATTCCCAATCCTGCGCGAAGAATTGGCACGAGCGTCAACTTCTTGCCACTGACGCGGTAACCGGTGGTGCCTTCAAGCGGCGTGTGCACCGAAACCGCTTCGAGCGGCAGCGAACTCGTGGCTTCGTAGGCGAGCAACATGGCGAGTTCGTCGACGAGCTCCTTGAATATTTTCGTCGGTGTGTCGCGGCTGCGCAGCAGTGAAATCTTGTGCTGCACCAATGGATGTTGAACGAGCCTGAGGTTTGCGTGCGCTGGGCTGGTGTCCATGTTCGCCAAAGTACTAACTTCGCCCGTATGGCAGAATACTGCGCGAAGCTGGGACGTCGCTGATGGATATCACGTTCGCCGGCGCGGCTCGCGAGGTCACCGGTTCCTGCCACATTGTGCGCGTCGGTAGCAGCACGATTGCGCTCGACTGCGGCATGTTCCAGGGCAAGCGAAGAGAGTCGGATCGAAAGAATCGCGAGTTACCGCTGCCCGTCGAATCGCTCGATGCGCTGGTGCTGTCGCACGCGCACATCGACCACTCTGGCCGCGTCCCGTTTCTTGTGCGCAACGGATTCAAGGGCCCCATCTATTGTACGCCGGCCACGCGGGACCTCTCGGCGTACATGCTGCAGGATTCGGCGCACATCCAGACGAAGGACGCCGAACATCTTGCTCGCCGCGGCAAAGGGTTCGTCGAGCCGTTGTACGACTCGAAGGACGTCGAGCGCACGCTGAAGCAGATGATTTCGATTCCCTACGGCCGGGCCTTCGACGTCACGCCGGACATCAAGGCAAGCTTCATCGACGCCGGACATATCCTCGGATCCGCCTCGGTGGTGCTGGACTGCCGCGAGAGTGGCGTTGAACGTCGGCTCGTATTCTCGGGAGACATCGGCCGATGGGGCCTGCCAATCATCCGCGATCCAGTGATCCCCGAGGGCGCCGACGTCGTGATCATGGAGTCGACGTACGGAAACCGCGATCACGCGCCCACCGAAGATTCGCGTGCGCGCCTGGCAACGGTCGTTGGGGAAACTGCCGCGCGAGGCGGGTGCGTCATGATTCCAGCGTTTGCGGTCGGACGAACGCAGGAAATCCTGTACGAGCTGCACGGACTCTACGCTGGCGGCCGGATTCCGAGGATTCCGATCTTCATCGACAGTCCCCTGGCGTCGGACGTGACGTCAGTGTTCGAGATGCACCCGGACTGCTTCGATACCACTGAAGACCTGGTTCGCCGTGTGGATCAACTGTTTCGCTTCGAGCTCGTCCGATATACGCGCAAAGTCGAGGAGTCGAAGGCCCTCAACGCACTGCGAACGCCCTTCGTCGTCATTGCCGCTTCGGGCATGGCAGAATCGGGGCGAATCGTACACCACCTGGCGCACGGCGCCGATAACCCCCGAAACACCATTCTTATAGTAGGCTTTCAAGCCGAACACACGCTTGGTCGCAGAATTGTCGAGAAACGCGCGACGATCCGTGTCTTTGGTGATGAAATCCCGCTGCGAGCAGAGGTCGAAGTCCTGAATGGGTATAGCGCTCATGCCGATCGAGGCGAACTGCTGCGCTGGATCATGGGAGTGAAGGAGCGATCGCCCTCACTTCGCCATGTGCATCTCGTTCACGGCGAACCGGAAGCTCAGGACATGTTTGCCGGCGTTGTGAAGAGCCGAGGTATGGATGTGTCGGCTCCGACGCCGGGCGCAAAGGCCACGTTACAGTAGACGTTCGCGGCGTCTGGTCACGGTGCCGCGGGCTCCCGACGCTTGTCCCGCCGGGCTAGACTCTACAGCGGGCAGGTCACTTGCGACACCGGGGGAAGACGTCGTGCCGGGTGAAGCCGCGAAATGAGGCGCTCGTTGTCGCGAACGGTAGTGGCGTACGCTACGGTTGGCGCTTTTGTCGCGTGGCTGCTGAGTTTTCTCGGCGTCGTGTTCTGGGGTGCGCGAGATATGGCGCGCAAGTCGGATGCAATCGTTGTACTCGGTGCAGCCCAGTATGCGGGACGGCCGTCGCCGGTACTGAAGGCGCGGCTCGACCACGCGGTTGATCTCTGGAAGCGCGGCATCGCATCGAAAATGATCCTCACCGGTGGCAAGGGAACCGGCGACACCACGACTGAGGCCGAAGTCGGAAGACGTTATGTCATCAAGGCAGGCGTGGCAGCCAAGGCAATCCTGCTCGAGAACCAGGGGCGAACGACGAGCGCCTCGCTCGGATCGGTGGCAAGGATCATGGCATCGCAGGAACTCGATCGGGCCGTTCTCGTCAGCGACCCATTCCATATGTTGCGCCTGCAGATTCTTGCCAGGCAATTCGGTGTAGAGTCAGTAACGTCGCCAACGCGGACGAGCCCGATTTCGGCAAACCGTCTGGAGGCCCTTGCATACATCATGAGCGAATCCGTGAAGGTGCCGGCAACGATTGTGTTAGGGTTCCTTGGACGCTGAGCGCGCCGTCGCGATGACGTGGCGAGGGGTGATTGCGGTGGCCCTGCTCGCCCTCGCGGCACCCGGAACGTCACACGCGCAGCGAGGTCCGGTCTTCCAGCTTCAACCGGGTCTGCAGGTGACCGACTTCGTTTCCGTTCCCGAGGAAACGCAAACGAACAGCTCCTTCAGCGTCCGGTTCGTCACACGATTTCCGACGGGACTGCCGTGGCTCATGCCGGTCGTTGGTGCGGTCTTCCTTCCATACGGGACTACGGAGAACACGATCAGGAACACCGACGCGCCTACCCTGTTTGCCGGTAATATCTTCCCGATCGTTCGACCGACTCAGACCGGCGGCTGGCTTTCGGTGGAGCTGCCGCTGCTCATCATGCATTCACCGGGGGCCGGCCCGACTGGAAGCGTCCGAGACTACGGACGCGACCTGGTCATGTCGCCGACGGTGTACGCTCATGTCGGTGCCCGCGGACTGCGCGACCTCGGCGCAATCTGGTCCAACCTGCTGCTCTACATTCAGCTCGAGCAGAACGTGACGCCTAACCGTGAGGTGCTTACCGGCAAGCGCGACTACTTCAACCCGGTTGCAACGTTTGGCGCAGCGCTGCGGCTTGGCGGAGCTCCGAATTGACCATGGCTGAAACGCGAGTTGCCCTGCCGATGGAGACGAGCCGTCTGGAGAACGGCTTGTTGCTCACGCTGTCGCAGGACCGGACGGCACCGATCGTCGCCGTGAATCTCTGGTATCATGTCGGTTCTGCCAACGAACGCGAAGGTCGTACCGGTTTTGCGCACCTGTTCGAGCACATGCTGTTCCAGGGCTCGGAAAACGTCGCCGCCAACGAGCACTTTGAACTCGTACAGCGTGCCGGAGGCACACTCAACGGCTCCACCTGGCTCGACCGCACGAACTACTTCGAGACCGTTCCGTCGCAACAGCTGGAGCTTGCCTTGTGGCTCGAAGCTGACCGGATGGCCCGCCTGCTCCCGGCGATGACACAGGAAAAACTCGATACGCAGCGCGACGTGGTGAAGAATGAGCGTCGCTGGTCTGTCGACAATCAGCCGTACGGGTCATGGTGGGAGAAACTGCCAGCACTCTGTTTTCCGCCCACGCATCCGTTTCACCACTCGTTGATGGGGTCGATGGAAGACCTGTCGGAAGCGAGCCTCGACGACGTCGCAGAATTCTTCCGCACGTATTACACGCCCGATAACGCGGTCCTCACGATCAGCGGTGACTTTGATGAGTCAGAGGCCCGCATGCTGGTCGAGCGCCACTTCGGTTCCATTTCGCAGGGACGCGGCAAGCCGCCGCTCGCGCCGATGGACGTCCCGCCCACGTTCGGGAGGCCATTGCGTGAAGTCGTCGAAGATGAGGTCGCGGTGCCCCGCGTCTTTCTCGCTTGCCGGACACCCGTCTTTGGCAGTGACGGCTACTATGCCGCGAGCACGCTGGCCGCGATGTTAGGCACCGGGCGCGGTTGCCGGCTTCACCAGACGCTGGTGCGCGAGCGCCAGCTCGCATCAGCGGCGAGCGCGTTCACGTTCGATCTCTCGAAGGGAAGCGATCTGCTCGTCGTCGACGCCACGGCCCGGCCGGGCGTCAGCCTCGAGGACCTCGAGCAGGGCATCGCAGACATCGTCGACGAACTCTGCGCCAACGGGCCAGCACCTGGTGAACAGGCGCGCGTGCTCGCGCAGGCCGGCACCGAATTCGTGACCTCCATGCAGCGAGCGGGCGATCGGGCGGACCAGTTGAGTCGGTTCGCGACCTACTTTGGTGAGCCGCGGCTGCTCAACGAACAGCTCGCACGATACCGGGCGGTCAGCGAAGACCAGTTGCGGGCGATGGCGGCGGAGCGCCTGGGTCCGGACAACCGCGCCAGCCTGGTGTACGTCCCGCGCGCGGAAATTGCCTCATGACGGCGGTCGGCCACCCACGTCCCATGCCGGGCGCGCGCCGCGCATACCGGTTCCCGGCTTTCGAGCGCACCAGGCTGCCTAACGGGATTGAAGTCGTCGTGGCGCCGGTTCGCCGGTTGCCGCTGGTGACCATCAGGCTCGTGCTCGATACCGGCGCACGGCAGGAACGTCGTGAGGAAGCGGGCCTGGCCGGCCTCGCGGCCGCGGCGCTGGCCGAAGGGACGACGAGGCTCGATTCCGGCGCGCTGGCTGACGAATTCGAGCGACTCGGCGGTGCGCTGCTGACGTACGCCACGTGGGACTCGACGCACGTTCGATCCACCGTGCTCTCGGGCCAACTCGAACCGGCGCTGCGCCTGCTGGCGGAAGTCGTCCGTTCCCCGGCGTTCGACGCGCGCGAAGTCGATCGCCTCAAGGAGGAACGACTCGCCGAGCTGTTGGAGCTCCGGACCGAGCCCCGAGGTCTGGCCGACGAGCGCTTCAGTGGCTTCCTGTACCCACCGGCGTCGCGATTCAGCATTCAGGAAGGTGGCTCGGAAAAAACGGTCAGTCCGTTGACCCGGGACGACTGCCTGCGATGGCACGTTCGGCAGTTTGCGCCGGCAATTACGGCATTGGTGGTGGCCGGCGACGTCGAACTCGATGATGTCGTGCGCGTGGCGGGCAGCGCCCTGGGCGACTGGTCAGCCAAACCAGCGGTAGAGACTCCGGTCGACGATTCTCCCCGGACCCTGACGCGCCTGACGAGGATACTCGACCGCAATGGCGCGCCTCAGTCCGAGCTCAGGCTCGGGCACGTCGGCCTGCGCCGCCAGCACCCGGACTTCTTCAACGTCGCCGTGATGAATGCGATCCTGGGCGGCGTGTTCAACTCGCGGATCAACATGAATCTCCGCGAGAAGAACGCGTTCACTTACGGCGCGTATTCGGCCTATGAGTGGCGGCGCGACGCGGCGCCGTTCCTGGTCTCCACGGCCGTGGCCACCGGCGTCACGGCGCCGGCGATACGCGAAATCCTCGCCGAACTCTATCGCATGCAGCAGGCGGCGCCCTCGGATGACGAGTTGTCGCTGAGCACGTCGTATCTGGATGGAGTATTCCCCATCCGCTTCGAAACCACAGACGCGATCGCGGGTGCGCTGGCAAGCCTGCTCACGCTGCGGCTGCCTGACGACTACTACGACACCTACCGGGACCACATCCGCGCGGTGACAGCGGACGATGTCCTGCGGGCGGCGCGGGATCACATCCATCTCGATCGGCTGCAGGTGTTGGCCGTGGGCGATCGCGAGCAGGTGATGCCGGCGCTGGATGGGCTGCCGCTCGGGCCGATCACCATCGTCGGTGACGATGACGAATGAGCCGCCGTCTGGCGCCCCGGGGCACCGGGCGTCGACGCTGTCCTCACAGCGCGTGTACGAAGGCCGGGTGCTCAACCTCGATATCGACCAGGTCCGGTTCCCCGACGGCAGCACCGGTACCCTGGAGCTGATTCGTCATTCCGGCGCGGCGGCGGTGATCCCTTTTCTCGATCCCCCGGATTCGCCCGACCCGCGTCTGTTGCTCATCCGTCAGTATCGTTATGCAGCCGACCGGTTCCTGTATGAGATCCCGGCGGGACGGCTGGAGCCCGGTGAAGCGCCCGTAGACTGCGCGCGGCGGGAGCTCCTGGAAGAAGCCGGATGCACGGCCGCGTCGATCCAGCCGTTAGGCAGCTTCTATACGACGCCGGGTTTCATCGACGAATACATCCACCTGTTCATCGCCACCGGCCTCACGCGTGGCGAGGCGTCCCCGGAAAGCGACGAGTTCATCCATCGTGAATCACATACCTCTTTAGGCGCATTGCGTATGATCGATCGCGGCGAAATAGTGGACGGCAAGACGATCATTGCGCTGTTGATGGCTGACAGACTCATCCGATCGAGGTAAGAGGCACAGGAAATCGGCGCTCCGCCGCGAATGTCCGGTTTTCAGATGAGACAGGTGTCCCAATTCGGGGACGAAAGCGTAACGTCATGGATTGATTATCTGCGAAAGTGATTTGGAAGTCTTTGCAATACACCCACTTGCGACGTTAATCGTGGCGTAACGCAGTCTCGGCACAATCAGTGCCTCAGCATGTGTTCCAAGAAACGATGTGGCGGAGTTGACGTCGGAAGATCGACCGCAGCATCGCCACCAATGGGAGGATGGACCATGGCTGACACGGCTTTTCGTCCGGCTGTCGCTGCGCCGGGTTCGACAGTTAGAGAGCATCTTCGCGGGCTCGACGACAGCGGTGTCGTCAGCGCGTTCCTTGATGGCGAATCGCGTGCGTTTGACGAACTCGTCAATCGCTACCAGAACCGTCTTCTGAACTTCGTTTACAGAACCACGGGCGACCGCGAACGTGCGGAAGACCTGGTCCAGGAAGTGTTCGTGCGCGTGTACCGGCACATTCACCGGTTTGACCGCTCCCGGAAATTCTCTACCTGGATCTACACCATCGCATCCAATCTGGCCAAGAACGAGCTTCGGAACCGTTCGCGAAATCCGCTGGTGCTGTTCCAGACCATCCGGCGTAACTGGGAGGACGACGACCGTCCGCTCCAGTTCGAGGATCCTGGCACGCGGCCGGACGACCTCTACCGCAAGCGCCACCTGCGCGAAGTCGTCGAAGACGCGGTGGAAAAGCTCCCGCCGCATCACCGGAACGTCTTCGTACTTCGGGAGCTCGAAGGAAAGTCGTACGAGGAGATCGCGGAGATCACGTCCTGCAACCTCGGGACGGTAAAGTCCCGGTTGAACCGGGCCAGGAACGCCTTTGCGTCACTGGTGGCTCCGTCGTTGGACTAGGGATTTGGGGTCGGGAAAGGAACGCGCCGCGGCCACTGGTCGCGGCGCGTATCTTTTTGTGCCACTTGGTCGTAGGCAGGGCACTGGACGTGTGAGTGGTCACCCGCCAGCATTGAATACGGAACCAAGGCTCGCGGGGTCGGGTACCGGTCCGCCTGAGCGCTCCCACAGCCGTTTAGCGATGGATTGCAAGGCTTTTACAACACGACACCCGGCGTATATCGACGACACGCTGCCGGGCGTGGAAATGTCGGCGATGCGGGACCACCTGGCGGATTGCGCGAAGTGCGCACGCCGGGACTCGGAAGTACGCCGCGCGCTCATGCTCTTGAAGAACATGCCGCCGGTTACGGTATCCGAAGGATTCCAGGACCGCCTTCATGCGCGCCTCGCCGTCGAACGTGCAACGCCTGCGCCCGAGCCTCGAGCGTCGCAGGCGGGCATGTTGAAGTGGGCTGTCGCTGCCGGCCTGCTCATCCTCGTTGCCGGCGGTATTACCTCGCTGCCCGCGAATGACGCGGAAGCGCCCACACGGTTGCCGGCCGTTTTCGCGACGATCCCCGACCTGACCGTGGGTGATGAGTCCGCACCAGCGTACATGGCCTCGATGTCCACCGGCATCCCGATGTGGCCTGCGCTGATGCTCGCCGAGGCAGGCCCGCTACGGTTTGCCGCCAGGGACGATTTCCGTTAACGGCGATTTCACTGGGCGATTTTCTACCGCGATTTCCGCGGTTGGGCTGGAACGCGGATTACCCGGGCTTGCCGCGGATGGACACTGATACGGCGTGGTGACATCGCCGGGGCGGGACGGTTTGTACATCGATCGAAGAGCACATTGTTCGCCCCGGCGATGTCACCAAGCAGTACCCGTGTCTATCTGCTGCATCCGAGTACTCCGCGATCAGCTCCACCGTGCAGATCGTTTTTTATTAGACTGTCCGGATGGGGAATCGTCCATCACAACGGTCCGGCTCGTTTGAGCGAGTCTACTACCTCAGGGGGAAGGACGATTTCCTCAAGGAGAGCAGGGTCCGTGAGCTCATGGACGCCGTGCTCGAGCCCGCGACCCGCGAGTTCAACCTCGAGGTGCTTCGCGGAGACGAGGTCGCGGCGGACTTGCTGGACACGGTGCTTGCCACGCCGCCCATGTTTGCCGAGCGGCGCCTGGTCGTCCTACGCGACGTGTCCGCGCTGAAGTAGGGCGCTCGTGCGGCGCTCATGGCGTACCTCGCGAAACCCGCCGCGGATCTCGTGCTGCTGCTCGGAGACCCCGCCGGCG
>CBIHMX010000006.1:0-19132 GCA_966211115.1 uncultured Gemmatimonadaceae bacterium
GAGCGCGCTGAAGGAGATCGCCTCGGATGTGGGTATATCACCAGCGTCACTCGAGCAGGCGCTTGC
Source organism: uncultured Gemmatimonadaceae bacterium (assembly GCA_966211115.1). Classification (GTDB taxonomy): domain Bacteria; phylum Gemmatimonadota; class Gemmatimonadetes; order Gemmatimonadales; family Gemmatimonadaceae; genus JABWBJ01. Next base: position 67 of record CBIHMX010000006.1, read on the forward strand.
CGAGCATCGCGAGGCCGCGGCGGTGGTTCCAGCGCCCGTGAAGCCCACGCTCGCTGACCGGCTGAGAGGGAAGGCCCCCCTCATCATTATCGTGCTCGCTCTGGCCACCATTTTCGTCATGCGGGCTGTGGAGCGCGTCACGCCCTGACCATCGTTGCGCGGCCTCTGCCAGTCGACCTGCTCGGCCAGCGGTGGTAACTTGCGAGCAACGAGGAGAGATGATGACTGACCCGTCGACTTTTACCGCCGAGCATCGCGCCTGGGAGTGGGAACTCGTCCTGGCCTACGAGAGCGGCGACCTTCCTGCCACGAAGTGGAATCCAGAAACGCTGGGGATCATCGCGAACTGGTACGCCGACAACCTCACGGCTGAGCAGGCGAAAACGCGTTACGAGCAGCACTTTCAAAAGAATCGGCATCGCCTGACGCATCGGCGGGACAACGCGACCGTCGCGACGGAAGCGATTGAACAAGTGGACGCGGTGTGGGAGTCGTTGTTGTCGGACGCGATCAAGCGTCGCGCAGGATCGTGAACGTCGGGCCGTAACGGAGCGGTAGCCCCGACTGTCCGGCAGCCTAACTATTCCGCAGCGTGACCATCGGATCCGTGGTTGTGGCACGGCGTGCAGGAACGAGGCACGCCATCAGGGCCACGAGACCGAGACCGAGCGTCACGGCGATGAAGGTGAGTGCGTCGGTGGCGCTCACGCCAAACAGCAGCTCCATCCCGAGCGGCAGGGCATTGAGCAGCCTGGTCGCGGCGAAGCCAAGCAGCAGCCCGATCCCCAGCCCGAGGCCGACCAGCGTCATTCCCTGGCTCACCACCATACCCAGGATGTCGGACCGGCCGGCGCCTAACGCGATGCGGATGCCCACCTCACGGTGTCGCTGCGCCACCGAATAGGACATGGTGCCGTAGATCCCGACCGCGGCCAGCAGCAGCGCCAGGATACCGCATCCGGTCATGAGCAGGCCCAGCACCCGGAACGGCAGCGTCATGCCCGCGAAGTGCGATCGCAGCGTCTGCACACCGGAAAGTGGCATGCCGTCATCCAGCGCGCGGAGCTCCTCCCTGACAGCCGTGATCATCAGCTGCGGATCGCCAGACGTTTCCACCAGCATCGTCACGTGACGTTCATCAGCCTGCAGAAGGGCAAATGCAAAGAAGGGCCGCGGTTCGCGCTGCAGCGACTGCCAGGCATTGTCGCGCACGATTCCAATGACGCGGCACGTGGTCTTCTGTTCCCGGCCACCGTCATACCTGACGAGGTGTTTTCCAACGGCCTGACCTGAACCGCCGAGGTACCGCTGTGCCAGCGCTTCATTCACGATGGTCACGCAGGGCGCTCCATCGGTGTCCTGCGGGTTGAAATCGCGTCCGGCGATGAACGGCATGCCCATGTTGGTGAAGTACGACGAACCGGCCGTGGTCGCGTCGATCTCCATGTCCTCACCCGGTGCGGGAGTGTATCCCTCGATTTCGGTACTCCGGCGCATGCGGCTGAGGAAACCGCCAGGCATTCCTTCGACGAGGCTGACGCTCCGCACGCCCGGCAGCGCGGCGACATTGTCGCTCACCTGCTGAAAGAATCGCTGGGCGCCCGCGCGGTCGTACTGAGTTTCGTCGAGGCCGAGCGATGCAACCACCACGTTCTCGGACGTGAAGCCGAGGCGCGTGGGGCGTGCCTTGTCGAGACTGCGCAGGGTGAGGCCCGCGCCGATGAGCAGCAGCAGGGAGAAAGCGACCTGGCCGACGACGAGCGATGCTCGCAGGCGCGACCTGCGGAAACGACCACTGACCGCGGTCGCATCGTCCTTCATCATAGCGACGATACCAGTCCTCGACGCGGCAAGCGCCGGTGCGAGTCCGAAGAGCACGCCGGTGAGGATGGCGAAGAGCGCCGAAAAGAGCACCACTCGCCAATCCACCGTGAGGTTCACCGCGAGCCGGATTCCCTCCGGCAATGATGGCGTGAGCGATCCCAGGGCGTTCAGCCCCCATAACGACAGTACCACTCCGGCCGCACCGGCGACGAGCGCCAGCAGAACGCTTTCGGCGAGGAGCTGCCTGACGATTCGCAACCGGCCGGCGCCAAGCGCCATCCGGATCGCGATTTCACCACGCCGGGCAATCGCTCGCGCGAAAAGCAGGCTGGCCAGGTTCAGGCAGGCAATCAGCAGGACCAGGTCCACGATCACGAACAACAACGCGGCCAGCGCCAGGGCAATCGGGCGCATGCCTGGATGCACGCGCGTCTCCCGCTCCGGAACGACCTGGATGAAGCGTTCGTGCACGTTGCCATTCGAGCGCATCCACTCGTCAGGTTGTTCGCGCTGCATCTCCGTCGTGATTACCGCGAACCGCGCGCGCGCCTCCGCCAATGTCGCTTCGGGCTTCAGACGTCCGATGATGGTCATCCAACTGCTGCCACGACTCATCAGATTCTCGCCCCACCTTGCGTCCACGAGCGACACCGCCATGGCTGGAATCCACACTTCACTCGCCCAGCCGCTGGTCATGCCGTTGAAATTCGATGGAAGGACGCCGACGATCGTGAAGGGCTGGCCATTGAGGGCGATCACCTTGCCCAGCACCGCTGAATCGGCGGCAAACCGCCGTTGCCAGAGCGAATGGCCGATGATCGCGACCGGATTGCGGCCCTGGACTTCGTCCTCCTCGGCAAGGAACGTCCGGCCAAGCGGGGGGCGTACGCCGAGTACGCGGAAGAGGTTGCCCGTGACGACTTCACCCCACACCTGGTCGACGTCTCCGGCGATGCCGAGCTTGAATTGCCATCCGACACCGTAACCGGCGAGGTCGCTGAAGACACCGTTCCGCTCGCGGAAGTCGAGATAGCTCGGGTATGACGTCGTCTCGTAGGGCGACCCGCTGCTCCCCTTGTACAGCTCGACCAGCCGCTCCGGCTCGAAAACCGCGCGCGGTCGAAAGAGGATCGAGTCGACGATCGTGAAGATGGCCGAGTTGGCCCCTATACCGACCGCCAGCGACAGCGCCGCGACGAGACTGAGCCCCTTCGCCTTCCACAGGGAGCGGGCACCGAACCGGATGTCGTCAATGAACGATTGCATTCGGCCTCTCCTATTTGCGAACGGTCGATCGAGCCGGAGAAACTACGAGGCCGATCCTGCCCGGGTTTTGAAAGTCCCCGGCACGGCTGGTTCCTGCGGCCCGGGGGCCTATCTTCGAAGCTTCCTCGCATGGAGGCGGGCCAAATGCGCGCGGTGGTCGTATCGATCGTTACGGTCGTGATGGGTTGCGGCGGGGCATCGCAAACGGAAGACGTGGCTGGAGATTTCCAGCGCGAAACCAGGGTTGCGCGGGATGCGATCGAGACAACGCTCGCCAACTACGAGCGGTGGTTGAATGAGGGCAAGGTGGATTCAATGGCGACCGTCCTTACGTCGAACAGCTTCGTGATGCCGCCGAACCAGCCAGGCATTTCCGGTCGGGAGGGGTTTCTGGCGTACTTCCGGCCGCTCGTTGGGCAGGGGCAGTGGATAGAAGAGAACACGATCGAATCGCTTGTTGCATCTGGCCCGCTGGCGGTAGAGCGCGGAACCACGGTGGTGTTGTTCACGCCGGGCCCGAACGCGCCACCAGGCACGAAGTCGATGGTGGACACGACGAAGTACCTGCGACACTGGCATCGTGTGGACGGCCAGTGGATGCTGGCGGAGGCAGCCTGGAGCTCGAACCGCCGACCATAGCACACGACGACATCGTCAGGCACTGGTTGTTCCTGACGGCATACGAGGCGGAGACATGCGACAGTTCAGCAGCATCGTGGGCGCGATCCTCATCCTCGTGCCGTTTGCGGCCAGCCAGCTCGGGCGCCTGAAAACGTCGAGCCGCCCATATCAGCTCATGAACCTGCTCGGCGCAGGTACACTGACGGCAGTGGCCGTGCTCGAGCAGCAGTTCGGATTCATCCTGCTGGAAGGCGTGTGGACGATCATGAGCATGATTGGGCTTTATCGCGTGACGGTGAGGCGGGGGGACGTGAGGAGGTGAGGACGTGAGGTTGTGAGAACGTGAGGTCGGGAGAGCGTGAGTCGTGAGATCGGAAAATCAAACGCACCAGGCTCCACCAACCCACGACTTCACGACTTCACGACTTCACGACTTCACGACCTCACGATCTCCCGACCTCACGCCCAAGGTGCTGCGCATCACACCGGTCGCCGCGCGAGCGACGCGAGTCCTGCACCTGCTGTGATGCATCACACGAGGGTTTGGGCGCGCGGGACGGCCTGTCTGTTGGTTCGTCCCCTGCTTGATGCTTTCCATGCTTCTCGCCGCTCAGCTGCTGGCCACGGTGCCGCAGCAACCTTCGTCGTATGCGACACCCGCGCTGCACGATCTCGTCGAGCGCGCGTCCGTGCGCAACCGCGCCACACCGTCCGACCTCGGTGCCTATCACGCCGAGGTGGAAAGTGAGCTGGCGGTCCTGACCCGCCGTGCCACCGGCGACGAAACCGTCGTCTCGGTCGAGCAAGCGCATAACGAGATCCACTGGCAGCGCTCGGGAGAGTTCACCCAGCACGTCACCGGCTATCGCGGCAAGCTGTCAGGACCATCCATCTCGGCCCTGGCGGTGATGAACAAGGCGTGGACTATCCCCACGCTGTACGGAAACCGGTTGTCACTGTTCTTCGGGCAGGATCCGACGACAGGCAAGCTCCGGGAATATGGCGAACCAGGATCGAGCCGTTCGGTCCTTGCTGTACATCCGTTCGCGCCAGGCCGCGACCGCGTCTACGACTTCAGCGGTGGCGACACGGTGGCTGTGATCAAGACCGGCGAACGTGCGGTGACTGTGGTGCGCGTCCTCGTCGATCCAAAGCCCGAACAGGCCGAGTGGCCGGTGGTGGTCTTCCGGGGCGAGATCAACCTCGACGCCGAGATGGGCGAGATTGTCCGGATGCGAGGCCAGTTCATCACGCTCGGGCGCTCCGGCCAGCAGCGCCAGCGCGCGCTGGTGGTGCCGGTCAGCATTAAGGCATATGTCGACCTCGAATCGGTGCTGGTCGACGGACGGTACTGGTTGCCACGGCAGCAACGTATCGAACAGCATGTCGATATCGGCGGACTCGCCGAAGGCCGATCGGTGTTCCGCGTCGTCTCACGATTTGCGGGCCATCGCGTGCTCGAGAGCAGCGCCGGCGACGTGAGCCTCTTCATGGAGGAGGGGACCGAAGCCGTGCACCTGGTCGCTCATGACAGGCCGCTGGCGCCGCGAGCGTACCGCCTGACGATGGCGTCGTCAGACAGCCTCGGTCGCCCTCGCGCCTGGCTTCGCCCGTTAGGTGAGGCGACGGCGGACCTTCGCGGTGACGACTTTGCCGACGTGGGAGCCGACAGCAGGACAATTACGCCCCGCTTCTCCTGGCGCGCGCAGCGTCTCGCTGACCTCGTGCATTTCAATCGCGTGGAAGGCTGGACCACGGGTGCGGCGGCGACGACGGCGGCCGGTCCGCTCGAACTGCGGGCCAACGCGACCTGGGCGTGGACGGAACAGGCCGTTCGCGGTCGCGTCGAAGCGATTCACGCGAACGAGACCCGGAGCACGGTGGGCGGCCTCCGGCTCGGACGCTCGCTGGACATCACCAGTGATTTTTCGGCACCGTACGACTCCGGTGGTTCGATCATCGAAGCGTTCGGTGGGGTTGATCGCTACGATTACGTCGACCGGCGATCAGCGGCGCTCTGGCTGCGGCTCGCTGACACGGATAACCGCACGGTGTATTTCGAGATAGGGGCCGCTCGCGACCATCCGGCCCAGGCGAGGCTGGCGAGGGGACTCTGGGAGCCCGACGTGCCGTTCCTGCCTAACCGCGGTGTGGATGCGGGTGCGTATGCGCACGCGGTGGCACAAGGCGACTGGAATCCCGCCGTCATCGCCGATCCGATGGTGCCGGGACTCGGCCTGAGCGCGCGATATGTAATGGGTAGCGGTCAGCTCGACTGGCAGCGCGCCACCGCACGAGTAATTGCCCGCAAAGACGCAGGTCCTTTTGTGTTGGGCGCACGCGTCGATGCCGGTGCCGTCTTCAGCGACAACGCACCGCCGCAGCAGCTTTTCGAGGTTGGTGGCGAGCCGTCAATGCCCGGGTATCGGTACAAGGAGTTTGCCGGTGACCGGGCCCTTCTGACGCAGTGGCGGGTTGCCTACCGGTTGCCGGTGATGCGCTCCCCGCTCCGTGTCATGGGATGCACGTGTTTTCCCGCGCCGGCGCCGGCCCTCGCCGTGACGCTGCATGCCGCGCGCGTTTCCGCGAGCAGCGCCGCCACGATGGCATCGATCACCCGGCTTGGCGCCGTCGATGACCAGGTCGGCACGGCACCGGCCATTCCGGGAACGGCGACGCCGGTGTCCTGGCCGAGCGCCGGCTGGCGGAGCAGCGTTGAGGTGGGCGTGCGGTTCTTCGGCGGCGCGGTGACGTTAGGCGTCGTCCGGGTCAACGAGCCCGGCTCCCCCTGGAAAGGGCGATTTTCGCTGGGGCACGCGTGGTAACGGCAATCTTCGCTGGGGATTTTATCTCGATCTTCGCGGGAAACCGGAACACGGACGCAGCGGATCAGACAGACAAACGCTGAACTGCTGGCCACGGCCGGAACACCGCCTTCGACAGACTCCGAATCATTCAGGTTCCAGCTGGCGGTGTTCCGGCCGTGGCCTGAAGTACCGGTATTCATCCGTCAGATCGGTGCATCCCGTGTTCCGCGGTGCCGCGGAAATCGAAGTCAAGCGCGTCGATGTCTTCGGCGGCCATCGGCCTCCCGAACAGGAATCCCTGCGCCGAGTCGCAGCCCAGCTCCTTCAGGCGCGCCTGCTGCTCGGTGTCCTCCACGCCTTCGGCGATCGTCCGCAGGGACAGCAGCTTGGCCAGCGCGATGATCGTTCGGACGAGGGCCGCGTCGTTCGTGCCCTGGTGCATGCGATGCAGGAACGACTGGTCGATCTTGAGGATGTCGACCGGGAACTGCTGGAGGTGCGACAGCGACGAGTAGCCGGTGCCGAAGTCGTCGATGGCGATGCGAACGCCGATCTCCTTGAGCTCGTGCAGCCGTTTCCGCGCCGTCGCCGACTCGTGCATGATCACCGACTCGGTCATCTCGAGCACGAGCTGCGCGGCGGGGAGCCCGCTGTCCTTCAGTGCCGATTCCACGTCGAATGCCAGCGAGTCGTCCTGGAGCTGCCGGCCCGAGAGGTTCACCGTGATGGTCAGCGGCTCGTCGGGCCGGCAGGCGTTCCAGGCAGCGGCCTGCAGGCAGGCCGTCCGCGTGACCCAACGGCCTAACGCGATCACCAGCCCGGACTCCTCGGCGATCGGCACGAAGGTCGCCGGCGCGATCACGCCGCGGTCCGGGTGCGTCCATCGCAGCAGTGCCTCGAAACCGGTCAGCCGCTCGGACGCCATGTCGACGATCGGTTGGTACGCGAGCGTGATCTGGGGCCGCTGCTCCGGCGCGCCGAATCGCGGGAAGCGCCCGGTCTTCTCGAGCCCCGGCTGGATCGACAGCAGGCACCGTTCGATGGCCGTCCGCAAGTCTGATTCGAGCGACACCTTGTCCACCAGGGCCGCATGCATCGCCGGGTCGTACACAACCCAGCGGCCGCGAGCGCGCGTCTTCGCCTCGTACAGCGCGACGTCGGCGTTGCGGAGGACATCGTCCTGGCCGTCGCCGCATTTCTGGACCGCGATCCCGATGCTGGCGCCGACTGTCACGGTGCGTCCCGAGCCGGTCTCGATGGGTCGCGCCAACGCGTTCACGATGCGCTGCGCCGCCACTTCAGGGCCTTCATGGTGACTCAGGCGCTCCAGGAGAACGGCAAACTCGTCGCCGCCCAGCCGCGAAACGGTATCGCAGCCCCGCGTGGCGCTCAGCAACGCACTCGCGACGCGCTGCAGGACGAGGTCGCCCGCCGCATGCCCCTGCGTATCGTTGATCGACTTGAAGTCATCGAGGTCGATGAACAGGACCCCGACCCGTTCGCCTTCACGCGGACCATGAGTCAGCGCATGTTCCACGCGGTCGCGGAATAATGCGCGGTTGGCCAGGCCCGTAAGGGAATCGTGGAACGCCTGGTGAAGCAGCTCTGCCTCGAGCGCTTTGCGCTCCGATACGTCCTGCACCACTGCGATCAGTCCCAGATCACGCTTGCCCGTTGCGCACGACAGCATCAGCGAACCCCACGACACCCGTCCATCCGGCCTGACGAACCGTGCCTCACGAGTGGCGCTTTGCTCGCAGCCGCCCGACGCCTCGGCTACCATTGCGACGATCGACGCCGAATCTTCGGCGGCGGCGAATTCACCGATAGGGCGACCTTTCAGCTCCGCCAGCGACCGGTCGAAGAAGCGCTCGAAGGCCGCATTGGCGTCGAGAACGCGTGCGTTCCGGTCGAGCCTCGCGATGCCGAGCGCCGAATGCTGGAATACGGCCCGCAGCCACTGCGATTGATCATCGGCAGGAACCGGCTTGGACCGAGGTGCCGGCGGACGCCTTTTTGGAGCGGTCTGCTTCCTTGTTTGGCGCGGCATCTCGTTGGATTGGAACCGGTAAATCGGCTCATAATTTGACGCATCGGTGGGACTCTGAGTCACACTCAGCCATTGGCTCGGAAAGCTTTAGGCCAAAAGCACTTACGCCATATCTCCAAGGGCTGCTCTCCATCTGGACCCCAAAGTGCCGATCCGTTGAAAGCCGGCGCGTGAAAGCCAGCAGCTGCACCCTCGCCCGGTAGATTCTGCGCGTGCGCTCGGACTGGGACGTCGTCGTGATCGGTTCGGGACCCAATGGTCTCGCCGCCGCGATCGTCGCTGCACGGCACGGGCTGTCGGTCCTCGTCATCGAGGCCCGCGATGAAATCGGTGGCGGCCTCCGGACGAGCGAGCTCACTCTCCCCGGCTTCCGGCACGACGTCTGTGCCTCGGTGATGCCCATGGGGCTCGCATCACCGTTTTTCAGGACGCTTCCGCTGGGCGAGCATGGCCTCGAGTGGATCGTGCCTGAAGTGTGCGCCGCACACCCGCTCGAACGGGGCGACGCCGTTTTGCTGTTGAACGACATCGGCGCGACAGCGGCCGGCCTGGGTGACGACCGCGATGCCTGGCTGCTTACCGTCGGAGCAGTAGCCCGCGACTGGCCGGAGCTCGAAGCCGATATCCTCAGCCCGTTAGGCATTCCCCGCCATCCGTTCCGGTTCGCGCGGTTCGGGGTGCAGGGGCTGGCGCCGGCGCAATTGTACGCGAATGTCGCGTTCACGGGAGCACGGGCACGGGCGCTGATCGCGGGATGTGCCGCGCATTCGATCCTGCCGTTGACGAGGCCGGGAAGCGCCGCCGTGGGGATCGCACTGGCCGCCGCCGGGCACCACAACGGCTGGCCCGTTCCGCGCGGGGGCGCCGGCGCGCTGGCGAAAGCCCTCGCGTCGCTCCTCCGAACCATGGGTGGAGAGATCGTGACGGGAATGCCGATTGACCGGTTCGACCAACTGCCGCCGGCGCGGGCGATCCTGTTCGACACGGCCCCTCGCGCCATGGCGCGCATCATGGGCGATCGTCTTCCCGCGACCTTCCGGAAGGCGCTCGAGCGGTACCCATATGGGCCAGGCGCCTTCAAGGTGGATTGGGCACTCAGCGAGCCGATTCCCTGGAAGTCGGCGGAATGCCTCCGCGCTTCCACCGTGCACGTGGGGGGCACACTGGAGGACATCGCGGCGTCCGAAGCCGCCCCGTGGCAGGGGCGTAGCGCCGAGCGTCCCTTCGTGCTGGTCACGCAACCGAGCCTGTTCGATCCGTCGCGTGCGCCCGCCGGACGGCACACAGCCTGGGGATACTGCCACGTGCCTAACGGGTCACCGGTCGACATGACCGACCGGATCGAGGCCCAGGTCGAGCGGTTCGCACCGGGTTTCCGCGACGTGATCCTGGCCCGGGCCGTCCGGCCGCCGGCGGCGCTCGAGGCAGAAAATCCGAACCTCGTCGGGGGCGACGTCGGCGCCGGGTCGAATGAGCTGATGAACCTGTTCTTCCGGCCCACCTGGCGTCGTTATGCAGCACCGGTACCGGGCGTGTACCTGTGTTCCGGAGCTACGCCGCCCGGCGCCGGGATTCACGGCATGTGCGGTTATCACGCCGCCACCCGGGCACTGGCCTCACTCAGGCCGTGACCACCAACGGCCGGGCTCGACACGCCACCGCTTCGCAGAAAGGCCGAGTCCGCAGTTGGCCCTAGGGGGTAATTGGCGAGCCGCTCGACGGGAAACACCTTGTAAACGCAACCCCATCCCGGCCAGGCACTGCCCCGCTTCCACGTGGCCGGGTTGTCCTCGTCCCTGTCGAATGCCCGCAACCCCCGTCACTGATCCGGCACCACATCTCCGGTTCCTCACCGGCGGTGGTGAAATGGCGGCGCTGATCCGGGACTTCGACTGGGCGAGCACGCCCCTCGGGCCGATCGACTCATGGTCTCCCGCGCTGCGCAACATGGTCCGGTTCATGATGACGAACCGTTTTCCGATGCTGCTGTGGTGGGGCCCGGACTACATCCAGCTGTACAACGATCCGTACCGCCCAATCCCGGGCGCCAAGCACCCTCGTCAGGCATTCGGCCAACCCGCTCGCAGTTGTTGGTCGGAAATCTGGCACGTCATCGGGCCGCTGGTCGATCGCCCGTTTTCCGGCGGGCCATCCTCGTGGGATGAGGACATCCTGCTCGAGATCAACCGGCACGGTTACCTCGAGGAATGCCACTTCACGATCGCATACAGTCCCGCGCCTGACGACACCGTGCCGTCCGGGATTGGCGGCGTGCTGGCCACCGTCCACGAGATCACCGGCAAGGTCATAGGCGAGCGGCGCGTCCGTGTCCTGCGAGACCTCGGCGCATCGGCGATCGACAGCAAGTCCGCCGACGAAGCCTGCGCCAGCATCGCCGCCACCCTCGCACGTCACGACAAGGACATTCCGTTCGCGGTCCTCTACCTCATCGATCCCGCCACCAATCACGCGCGACTCACCGGTGTGGCCGGCGTCGAGCCCGGCGCTGTGACCAGTCCAACGCTCGTGGACCTGTCCGAGTCGGTAACCACGAATTGGCCGCTCGTCGAAGCGATGCACTCGAAGGACATGTGCCAGGTGCGTGGTCTTCAGAAGCGCTTCGACAGCGTACCGCCCGGTCCATGGTCGGATGCTCCGGACACCGCGGTGGTGTTGCCGATTACATCGGGCAGCGCGCAGCAACCGGTCGGATTCCTGGTCGTCGGCCTCAGCGCACGATCGCAGCTCGACACGTCGTACCGCGACTTCCTCGAACTGCTGCGGACGCAGGTCGCCAGCGCGATCTCGAACGCGCGCGCGTACGAAGAGGAACGCCATCGTGCCGAAGCGCTGGCCGCGCTCGACCGCGCCAAGACACAGTTCTTCTCGAATGTCAGCCACGAATTCCGCACGCCACTGACGCTGATGCTCGGCCCGGTCGAGGAACTGCTCGCGGACGGCACCACCATTGGTCCCGACACGACGGCACAGCTTCAGGTTGTCCAGCGGAACGGGCTCCGGCTCTTGCGGCTGGTGAACACCATGCTCGAGTTCACGCGCATCGAAGCCGGTCGTGCCTCACCGAATTATGAGGCGATCGATCTGCCGGCATTGACGCAGGATCTGGCGAGCAACTTCCGCTCCGCCTGTGAACGCGCCGGCATCACGCTCACGATCAACTGCCCCCCGCTCGACGCCGGCGAATCGGCATTCGTCGATCGCGACATGTGGGAGAAGGTCGTGCTCAACCTCGTGAGCAACGCCTTCAAGTTCACGCTGGCGGGCGAGATCGAGGTTCGCGTCGAGCCGGTCGATGGGATTGCCGTGCGGCTCATGGTCCGCGACACGGGCGTGGGCATTCCGCCGGACGAACTGCCGCGCATGTTCGAGCGGTTCCACCGCATCGCCAACGCCCGCGCGCGCACGCACGAAGGCACGGGCATCGGTCTCGCGCTCGTCCAGGAACTCGTCAAGCTCCACGGCGGAACGATCACCGTCGAAAGCGAGCTGAATGTCGGGAGCACCTTTACCGTGACCATTCCGCTGGGCACGTCGCACCTCGACTTCGTGAACGAGTTCGACGGTGACGTGCGACCGCGTTCGGTGACCGATGCGTTCGTCGAAGAAGCCATACGCTGGCTGCCTGACGACGGGCCACCGACGTCGACCGGAACCGCGCCGGCAACCGTGCGGCCCCGCGTGATCTGGGCCGATGACAATGCCGACATGCGGCAGTACGTCACCCGGCTGCTCGGCGAATTCTTCGATGTCGAGGCGGTCACCGACGGCCAGGCGGCGCTCGATGCGGCCCGCCGCCAGCCGCCTGACCTCGTGCTGACCGACGTGATGATGCCCCGGCTCGACGGCTTCGAGCTGCTGCGGGAGATCCGGGCGACCGAGGGACTCCAGACCGTTCCCGTCATCATGATCTCCGCGCGCGCCGGTGAAGAATCACGCATCGGCGGCATGCACGCCGGTGCCGACGACTACCTCATCAAGCCGTTCAGCGCACGCGAGCTCGTGGCGCGGGTCGAGGCGCACGTGCGCATGGCCCGGCTCCGTCGCGACGTCGAGGAACAGCTGCGGGACGCCGACCGGCGAAAAGACGAGTTCCTCGCCACCCTGGCGCACGAACTCCGGAACCCGCTCGCTCCGGTTCGCAACGCCGTCGCGATCCTGAACCTGAAAGGGTCGGCCGAACCGGACTTGCGGTGGGCCCAAGCCGTCATCGAGCGGCAGATGGACCAGATGACACGCTTGGTGGATGACCTGCTCGACGTGAGCCGCGTCAGCCGCGGGAAAATCGAGCTGAAGCTCGATCGTGTGGAGCTTGCCCGCGTGATTCGTGGCGCCGTCGAAGCAAGCCGGCCACACATCGAGCAGCAGTCGCACGCGCTCCAGGTGACGATGCCGGCTGAGAAGATCCACCTGCACGCGGACGAGACGCGGCTGATCCAGGTGTTCTGCAACCTTCTCAACAACGCGGCGAAGTACAGCGACAAGGGTGGGGAGATCGCGCTCTCGGCGACACGCGACGGAAGCGAAGTCGTGATCTCGGTGCGAGACAACGGTGTAGGCATATCGCCTGACGTACTGCCCCGCGTCTTCGACATGTTCACCCAGGTCCATCAATCGATCGAGCGCTCACGCGGTGGACTCGGCGTCGGGCTGACGCTGGTGAAGCGCCTTGCGGAATTGCACGGCGGCAATGTCGAGGCGCGTAGCAAAGGACTGGGGGAGGGAAGCGAGTTCGTGATCCGGTTGCCCATCCTTGCCGAGTCTGCCGACGGACTTGCCCTGAGCGACCAGATCCTCGAGCGCGAGGTACCGCTCATTCCGCAACGGGTCCTCATTGTCGACGACAACCGCGATGCCGCCGATACGCTTGCCCGGATGCTGCAACTGCTTGGCAATGAAGTCCGGTCTGCCTACAGTGCGCTCGATGCACTCCAAACGGGAGCGTCGTTCATTCCTGACGTCATCCTGCTCGACATCGGGCTGCCTGGGATCAATGGGTACGATGCGGCGCGACGCATCCGGAAAGAGGAGTGGGGCAGCAGGGTCGTGCTGATCGCCGTAACCGGCTGGGGTCAGCCCGATGACCGGCGCCGCTCGCGCGAAGCCGGCTTTGATCACCACTTCGTAAAGCCCGTCGCTGCCGCGACATTGATCGGGTTACTGGCATCGAGCCGAACAGCGCCGGGCGTCCTGGGCACTTCCGTGCCGGACAGGTCCGCCAACAAGGCTCCGTCGGCCGTCTCTGAAGTGCGAGACGAGACTCGTTAGAATCAGGTATGTCTTACTGCATCACCGAAGTGCGCCACAAGACGTATCCGGACGCAGCTACGGTGGCCGCGGCGCTCTCGCCGCTTGGCACCAGCGTCGATGACATTGTTGGCGCGTTCACTGGCTTCATTTGCAGCCTTTCGACAACGTCGCGCGCGTTCCACGTCGAGCTGGGCAATTACCTGAAGCAACACCTCGAACAGGCGCTCCGGAAAGAGGGGTTGCGACCGACGCGGCAGAAGCACGACCTGGCGTATTCGCGGTTGCTGACGGCGCACGCTGACTTCGGGCTTGTCCATGATCGGACCAACCGGCGTGTGCTGTTCCAGGTGGAGTTCGGCAACGGAATCGAGAAGGACCTCATCAACTTCCAGGTCGGAGCGAACGAAGAGCTCCTCGCGGCCGCCGTGCTACTGGTCCCGATCGATCGCGCTACCGCTGGTACCGCACTCGCCGGAATTGCGGAGTATGAGGCCGTCAACAGGCTGGTCGCGGCGGTGCGTCCCGCCTACCCGCTCGTGGTCATTGGGCTTCGCGGTTCACCTCCGGCCTGACGATTTCGCGGCGTTGCTCCGCCGCCGGCTTTACGGCGTTCGATCGTCCGGTGTGGAGTTCCGGTCCGTTTCGGGTTGAGCGCCCGGGCGATCATCCGCATCCAGGGCCGGATCTTCCTCACCGTATTCCTCGCGGCGGTGATCGGGCGGACTGGTTTCAGTCGGGTTGTGGTCAGCCCACGGAACGCCCTGCGTTTCTTCAGGTTTCGGACCGCTCATATGTCTCTCCGGAATATGTGTTACGCATGATTCAGTTTCGCGGCGGGTGCGCGGCGCTGTCATTGACGGTCATCGAGCGCACCATTCGCGCACAGGCCTGGTCCATCGTGACGTTTTCGCGCGCCGGTGCAACGCACAGCACGTAGATCACGTGATTGTCCGGCAGTCCGCGCGTGTAGAGCAATGCCCGTTCGTCTTCACCCGTTACCGGCGAGCGGCCATTGAGCACCACGGAGTACGCCCGCTGGTTGTCGATCAGCTCCGACCGCGCCGAGCCGGGCAGCGCCGACAAGTAAGAATTGGCGACCTGCAGCTGCCGAACGAGGTCATCGGTCGCATCCTCGAGGAAGCCACGGGGCCGGGTGCGATCCTCGAATGGCGTATAGTTGCGCTGCAGGCTCTGGTTCCAGCGATCCGTTTCGCCCTCGAACGGTTCGTAGTGGTTCACAATGGCGCCGTACAGCAGGTTTGGTTGCCCGCTGCCCAGTTCCACCACGCCGCCGTCGGGCGCCAGTGAAACGGCCATGCCCGAAGGGAAGACTTTCCAGTTGGACGGATAGTCGATCGTGAAGAACCCGTTGGCATGTGTGTAGCGCACATAACGAGTCGATGGCGCGGGAACCGTCACCGTGGCCGTCCCCGTGGGGATCGCCACGTCGCCGGTGGAGGTGTTGTACTGGGGCTGGGTCGTGGACGAGGCGATGCCGCCCAGCCGCTGCTTGACGGCCGGGAGCCCGCCGACGACCTGGACCGCGCCGCTCCCCAGCTGGGGCGCCAGGCTGCGAATGCGGGATTCGCGTTCTGCCGATGGCGGATGGCTGCTGAAGAACCGTTCCAGCCGCGAAGGATCCCGTCCCTGCTCGGCGCGCAGCATCGCGAACATGGTGGCCATCGCCAGCGGGTCATATCCGGCCTTGGCCATCAACTCCGCGCCTAACGCGTCCGCCTCGAGCTCATCGGACCGGCTGAACTTGAGGAAGGCCGCATTCAAGCCGAAGCCGCCGACGGCATTCACGATCTGCGAGGTGGTGCCGCCCTTGCCGAGCAGGCCGCCCAGGATGCTGAGCCCGGCCTCACCCAGGTAGGCTTTCGATGCCTGCTCGGTTCCGTGGCGCAGGATGACGTGCGACATCTCGTGAGCCAGGACGCCGGCCAGCTCCGCTTCGTTCCGCGAGGTGGTGATGAGTCCGCGGTTCACGTACATCGGTCCGCCCGGCAGGGCGAATGCGTTGATCTCCGTGGCGTTGACCGCCTTGATCGAATACGGGTATTTCGCGCCCGGGGCTTGCGCCGCGAGTCGAGCCACGATTCCGCCGAGGAAATTCGTCGTGCGTGTATCGTTGAGTATCGGAAGCTGACGCTCCACTTCCGCCGCTGATTGCTGGCCGACTTCGACGTCCTGCTGTACCGAAAACAGGTTGAAGCCCGATGGTGAACGCTTGATGCTGACTTGCGCGTCGACGCGCGTAAGGGGGGCGAAGGCAGTGGCGCCCATGAGGCAGGCGACCGTCGCGACCCGAAAAGCCGAGTTCGTTGGCATGGGTGTTCCTCCCGGTGTCTCCACGAGAGTACCCTCGACGACGCGCCGCGGATATTCGCTTCGAGTCGCGCCGCGGCTATCACCCTGGGATTACTTCCACCTTCATCCGGAAAAAGCAGAGAGGGCCGAGCGAACTCGGCCCTCTCACTTCCGGTGTATGCCTGCGGCCGTGCCTAACGCTTGACCGATATGGTCCGTGTGCCGGCCGACTGGCCATCGAGCCAGACCTCGACCGTATAGTCACCGGTCGGCCATCCATCGGGCTTGGTGAGGTGAAACTCGGTGACGGTGGTGCCACCGGTGGTTGCGGGTGCAGCAACCGCCTGCGTCGTGGAGTCGACCACCTGGCCGTCCTGGTAGGTGACGACGGCCTTCACCATCGTGCTGGGGGTCGCGTTCGAGGTCACGACACTCAGGTACAGGGTGTCGTTCGGGGCGAAGGCGCTGGTGGTATCGACGATCCGCTTGTTGACGTCGATGTGCTTGCCCGTTTCGATGACCGTGACCATTGCCGGCGGCGGTGGCGCGGGAGCGGCCGCGGCCGAGTCGGCTGGCGGAACTTCTTCGCGACCGCAGGCCAGTGCGGCAACGGCGATCGCGGTGAACAGCGGAATCCGGATACGTGTCATGGTGTGTCGTCTCCGATCGAGGGAATCTTGAGTACCTGTCCGGGATGGATCAGGTCCGGGTTCGAGATGAGGTCACGATTCGATTCGAAGATCGCACGCCACTTCCTGCCATCTCCGTAGAGTTGCTGCGCAATCTTTGAAAGACTGTCGCCCGACTTCACCGTGTAGGTCTCGGGCGCCTGTGAGCCGGTTCGCGGCGGTGACATTCCGGCCGGGGCTGAGGAACTTCCGCTCCTCACGTCCGAGAAATCCGGCGATGGTCCCTTGGGGTTCGGCATGATCACTCCAGGATTGAGATTCGCGCTCATTCGCGCATGCACGAACAATTCGCAAATCGCATCGCATGAAGCAACCAGACGGAACGGTGTCAGGCAGTGAACTCATCGGTGTCGCTGCCTAACAACTGAGCTCGCTTGCTTCCGCGCTGCGCACGTCGCAAGTTCGCCCGCTTGCGACGAACGCACGTGTCATGCTCTCGAAATTCCCGCGACTTATGAAACCGCTTGTGGCCGTGCCCGAGCCGTCATTCGTCATGCCGCCGAAGAGCCATACCGACCGGTAGTGCAGTGACCGTTCCGCACCGTCCAGGGAAAATCGACTACGGCAGGGCACCTCGCTTTCGGAGCCAGCGAACCATAGCATTAGTGCGCATTCATCTGACCAGAAGTTGCACTACCTTAACGAGTTGGGGGGAGCACAACATGTTGAAGTCGCCTAGGCGTCTCTTGACTGCCATCGCGCTGCTGACGGCGATTGGCTGCGGGGATGACGATGGATCCGGGCCGACGGGAACGATCACCGTGTCAGCGTCGCCGACGGCGCTGAGCGTGCAACAGGGAGGAACCGGAACCGTTATCGTCAGTCTTGTTCGAGGCGGAGGATTTGACGAGGCGGTAAACGTGTCGGTCTCGGGACTGCCGTCTGGTGTCACGGCGTCGGTGAGTCCGACGCAACTCACTGGGAACACAACACAGGCGACTGTCACCGTGAACGTTGCCAGTACGGTGGCTGCCGGATCGTATCCCGCGACGATAACCGCCAGTGCGGCTGGAGTCGGGAGTGCGACGGCGACGTACACGCTCACCGTGACGGCGGCTCCGGCGCAGGACTTCACGCTCAGCGCCAACCCGGCCACGGTGTCGATCGCGCCGGGTGGATCAGGTACCGCGACGATCTCCATCGCCCGCACCGATTTCACCGGTGACGTTGCGTTGACGCTGGTGAATCCGCCCACGGGCATCACGGGTACGTTCGATCCGGCCACGGCAAGCGCAAACAGCTCGGAGCTCACGATCGACGTCGCCGGCACAGTGGCCGCCGGTAACCAGACGCTCACGGTGCAAGGCGTCGGTGGCGGCCTGACGAGAACCACGACGGTTGGTGTAACGATCAGCGCCGGGGCGACGGTGACGCTCGCGTTGAACCCGACCACGCTGTCAATCGCGCAAGGCAGCTCGAAAACGACCGCGCTGACCGCCACACGCACGAATTACACGGGCGACGTCACACCGGAAGTGACTGGCAATCCCGCCGGCATGACGGTGACGTTCGATCCGACGCCGCTTACCGGCAACACCTCCACGGCCACGGTTGCCGTTGGCGCAGGGGTCGCACCGGGCGATTACGCCCTCACCATCACCGGTAACACGGGTGGCGCAGCCGGAAGCCCCACCGCGACGCTCGACGTGACCGTCACGCAGGCGACAGGCGGCGGAAACATCACGTGGGATTTCTGCAGCACCGATGACCTGCCGCTCAAGTTCTGGAAACTGGATAACGGAACCTGGAGCGAAGTCACGCCGACGGTCGTCGGGAACGCGACGCGCTACTCGTTCTCCGTCGCGGATGGACAGGCCGGCGTCGCGTTCACGACGTCGACCAGCACGGGCGCGGCGCAGCGTCAGGTTCTCGATGTCACGAAGAAGTCGGGCTTCAGGTCGCTCGCGAAGACGACCCGGTTCAAGACGCTGCGGGATGGCATGCGGTTGCGGAACCAGGCGAATGTGGCGCAGCAGACGTCGTCGTTCTTCGACACCTTCGTGTTCTACGCGATGTCGAACGAGCTGGGTAGCGTCGCCGGGACTTGCGACACGGACCCGGCGACGGACAGCAAGACGTTCAACGTGACCGGCCAGGCCGCTGGCGAGGAAGGATTGCTCGGCTACGGCGGTTCGGTGGTGACGTTGGCGTCAGCCACTCCCTCGGTCAATGTCAACGTGGCGCCGGGGACGTACGATTGGCTCGCCATGTGGGGCCCGACTCCAGGATTG